>JAGXRU010000167.1 GCA_018335765.1 Alkaliphilus sp. | reverse complement strand
GGGCTTTGCCCGTCATTCAACGGTTTCAGTGGGAGATTTAACTCCCGCTGAAAAAATTAAATTGAACCCGCCGCCTATAGAGGCGGGAGACATCTTAATTTAGTTATATTAATCCAAACATCCTAGGTAAGAACAGACTTATTGCCGGTATATAAGTAATGAAAAACAATACAATAATCAAGGCAGCAAAGAAAGGCAGCAACGGCTTGATTGCTTTCTCAATCGATACCTCCGCTATACCGCATCCAACAAACAATACGCTTCCCACAGGAGGTGTCATAATACCTATGCATAAATTGAATACCAGAATAATACCAAAATGCACCGGATGCATCCCAAGATTAGTAGCAATAGGCAAAAATATCGGTGTGAAGATCAGAACAGCAGGTGTTAAGTCCATAAATGTACCTACAATTAGCAGTGTTATATTCATAATAAGTAGTATAATAATAGGATCCTGAGATATTGACATAATAGCCTCACTGATCGCCTGTGGAATTCCTGTAAATGCCATAATCCATGACATCGTCGTTGATGCAGCAACTAAAAACATAATTACTCCCGTTGTGACTCCCGTTTTTAACAATATCTCCTTCATATCACGCCATGTTATGCTTTTATAGATCAATGACAGCACCAGTGGGTATAACACAGCTATTGCAGCGCCTTCAGTAGCTGTAAAGGCTCCAAATACGATACCCCCGATAACAATAATTATAAGCAGCAAACTAGGAATCGCCTCCAAAAATGTCTTGAACCCTTCTAAAAATGTGACCTTTTCGGATACAGGATAATTATTTTTCTTAGCATAGATATAAGCCACCACCATGCATGCTAAGCCCATTAAAATTCCTGGTATATATCCAGCTATAAACAAGGCTGAAATCGATACACCGCCTGCCACCAACGAATATAGAATCAATACACCGCTCGGCGGAATCAGCATGCCCGTTGGTGCTGATGCAATATTTACCGCTGCAGAGTAGGCAGGGTCATACCCTTCACTTTTTTGTATCGGTGCCATCGTTCCACCAATAGCTACCGCCGCTGCCACTGCTGAACCTGAAAGAGCACCGAACAGCATGTTTCCTAAGATATTTGCATGAGCTAGAGATCCTGGTAATCTTCCCCCTATAGCCTTAGCAAAATTTACAAGTTTCCTTGCTATTCCGCCATTGTTCATTATGTTTCCTGAAAGTACAAAAAGGGGAACAGCTAACAGAGAAAAACTGTCGATTCCTGTTACCATTTTTTGAGCCATTGTAAAAAGAACAACATCCTGTGGTAAAATTGTCAAAGCTGTTATTATAGCAGATATGCCTATACTTATAGAAATAGGAATACCTATGACCAGTTGAACTAAAAATGCGATAAATAGCACCAATGTTGCCTGCATAGCTACATCCATTTTCCTCACTCCTTTAAAATTTTTTAATAATATTAAAAACTATTCCATGTCCATTTAATATTAATCTGTCATTTCTAAGTCTTCTTTAATGTTGATAAGCTGATAAATGGTTATGATAATTCCTGTAACAGGTGCTATCATATAAACAAGACCTCTTGACATGCCCAGTATAGGTGTTTTTATTTCCATAACTCCAGAAGCCAATCGATAGCCTCCCATTATTAATATGAAAATAGCGAAAAACAAAATCGCTGCATCAATAAATATATAGAGTATTTTTTTCTTAAGCCCTGTTGATTTCTCCTTTAGAAACACCAATGCCATGTGCTGTCTTGTTCCAAAGGCATAGGATGCCCCTAAAAAGGATGACCAAATTAGTATGATTCGAACTAATTCTTCAGTGAAAACGCTCGGATCATTTAATAAATATCTCGTAATCACTTGCCATAAAACCAATACCGTCAAAACAATTAACAGAAAAGCTGTTGTATAGGATAATAATTTATTCATAATTTCTTTGATTTTATTCATTCTTCTCCTCCTACATAAAGTTGCTTAGTATATGTATTTTCTACGTTTCCCCATCGCTCTCTTAAATAGTGAGCTGCCATCTTCGGCTGTCTTTGCCTTGTGAAAACCCCTTTTTTGTTGCCGTCAACCCTGACGATATCCTGTCCCGTCATAAAATCGGCAAAGTTCCAAACATGCTCGCCAATAACAAAGGGAAGCTGGTCAAAAATCTCGTGATATGCTTTTAAGAATTGCACCTGAAACTCCTCGCTAAACATAATAGCTGGTTCTTTATGGAGACCGGCAACCGTATCAACTCCATATTCTGCCAGCAAAATTGGCTTTTTATCAGCTTTATAGCAGTCTCTTAACCATTTTATCAAACGTTTTTTCCCTGAATCAATGTCTCCTCTTTCAGAATACCATCCAAAGTACAAGTTTAATCCTATTACATCAAAGAATTTTGATACCTTGCATTTTCCGGGTTCTATCAACATAAGGTTAACATTGAGCAAAGGTCTGTCATCCATTTTCCTAGTTTCTTCTACCAGCTTTTGAAAATAAGGCTCTGCATTTGGTTCCATGACAGAAGCTTCGTTTGCTAATGACCACATGACGACCGATGGATGGTTTTTATCCCTAGCAATCATTTCTCTTGTTACTCTTATATGCTCTTTTAAGGTTTCATTATTTATTTTATTTTCTGTGAATACTCCATCCAGCTCACCAACTGCAGGGACAGCTTTGCCTAACATTCCAACTGCAGGAACTTCCCCTATAATAACAACTCCATATCGATCAGCTAAGTCTAGTACCTCTTCTGCATAAGGATAATGGGAGGTTCTGAATGAATTAGCATTAATCCATTTTAACAGATTAAAATCTCTTATATTAATCGCATCATCTAACCCTTTCCCTTTGACGTCCATGTCTTCATGTTTTCCGAAACCTTTAAAATAAAATGGCTCATTATTTATTAAAAACTGACCGTCAACTACCTGTACTTTTCGAATACCAATATTCAAATTGTATTGATCTATCAGCTTGAGATTTGAATAAATATTTGCAACAAACTCATATAAATATGCATTGTTGGGTTTCCATAACTTCACATTATTGATTTCGATTTTACCGCTTGCGCCAATTGAATCTGCCACTAATTGATTTTCTTCATCAAAGACCTCTATTTTAATTTCCTCAGCAATTTCGTTTGCAATAACCTCATAATGTATTATACCTAAGTTTTCTTCAAAATCAGTTTTAACAATTATATCTTCGATATAAGTCTTGGGAGTGGAATATAAGTATACAGGCCTGTGTATACCTCCATAATTGAAGAAATCATGCTGTTGCTTAAGCTTCTTTTTCTTGTTGCCTTCGACATCTTCAAAGTAATATGATTCCCCTGGGGGAAGTGTTTGCCATGTCAACTCATTATTAACACAAATAACAATATGATTTTCTTCTCCAGATTTTATCTCATTGTTTACATTGCTTTCAAACGGCAAAAAACCACCAATATGTTCCTTAACTAAGATGCCATTAATCCAAATTTTTGAATTGTGACTGGCGCTTCCTACTCTGATAAACACATTTTCTTCTTGCCAATGCTTTGATATTACAATCTTTTTCTCATACCATACATCTCCGACAAAATCTCTCAGTCTTGCATCAACTGTAATATCATTAAAGCTGGCAGGCACTGCCATCAGCTCATAATCCTTTAAGCCATTTTTATACCAAAGATTTTTATAGCCTTCTTCTTCATAATCAGCTTTGAAGTTCCAAACCCCTGATAAATTCACCAAATATCTTGAGCAGGTAATTTTAGGATATAGCATTTCATACCTCCTGTTTTTAATAAAAGTCCTAGTTGTAAACTAGGACTTTTAAATTATTACTCTAATTCTTTAATGCCATCCAATAGAGCTTTCACTTCAGGGAATTCGTTCTTATATTTTTCTAACATAGGTACCACTGCATTGCGGAAAGGCTCTCTGTCAACTTCATGGAAGGTTACGCCCATCACTTCTGTTGCTTCTTTTACAGCTGCATCGATAGCTGCAGTCCATAAAGGCTTGTGAAATTCAGTAGACTCCGTTGCTGCTTCTTGTATGATTGTTTGTTGCTCTGGAGTCAAGCTTTTCCATACTGTAGAGCTTATAGTTAAAATATCTGGAATCATTGTGTGCTTAGTGTAAGAAAAGTGTTTTGTTACTTCTCCATGCTTGCTATTTGTTAATGCTGTTTCATTGCTTTCTGCTCCATCTATAACCCCTGACTGCAATGACGTATAGATATCTCCAAACGGCATGCCTACCGGCGTTCCGCCAAGTGCTAGCACCATATCAGTCTGGGATTGGAAACCCATAACTCGAATTTTAAGACCTTTTAAATCATCAGGGTGTAAAATTGGCGTTTCTTTAGTATAGAAAGAACGCGAACCTGATGTGTAGTATGTCAAGCCTAAAAATCCTTTATCAAGAGTGCTTTGATATAGTTCTTTTACCGCATCGGAATTCATAGAGGCAAAATAATGTTCTTCGTCAGCAAATATAAAAGGTAGAGTAAATGCATTGTAGCCAGGTTCATAAGGAGTTAAGGCTGCAGCAGAAACCCTTGTCATTGCAATCGCCCCTGCTTGCAATTGCTCTAATACCTCTTGTTCATTCCCTAATTGTGCATTAGGGAAAATTTCTACTTTCATACCGCCTTCTGATTTTTCATCGACTAGTCTGCCAAATTCAACTAATGCCAAATGAACAGTATGTTGCTCATTCAAGTTGTGAGCCAACCTTAAAGAAACAGGCTCGATAATTACTTCTTTTTCTGCAGGCTCTGCAGGTTGTGCAGGTTCTGCAGCACAACCTGCCAATAACATAATTAGTAGTGAAAACACAATCCCAACACTTAGAATTTTTTTCATACTTCTCCTCCTTTTTAATTTTGGTAGCATCTCGTAAATACAAGATGTTTATGTTCAAGGCTTTTCACCTCGGACTTCTTTGTTTTTTACTCAGCTTTTTATCTTTTATTTAAAAATTTGTCAAAATCGTTTTCCTGTTTCATTTAACAATAGCATGGCTGCACAAAACTTCTTTATATTATTAAATCACTTTTGCTTATGAAATATTTCCTTTACAGTCATTACCATACTACCATGTAAGTCAAGTGTAAAAACAATCTATTATTAACATTTTCAAATTCCTTCTCTATTGTTTAAAATATTCAGGATACTTATTTTTCAACTCCATTTTCTCTATATTAAGTTTTTTCAAGTGCTCGCCAATTGTTTTCAGTCCCTTTTCCGTATCCTTGTTTCTTATAGCCTCTATTATTGCCTGATGTTGTGCGATAGTTTGTAACCAATTTATGTTGGCAATAAAGCTTAAAATCCTAATTCTCTTATATTGACTGTTTACCTGTTGTATGATGGACCATGTCTTTCCCTTATTACATTCTTGGAAAATAGTTTTATGAAATTCTTCATCTAATTCCAAAAACTCAGAGTAGGCTTTTTTTTCTATTTTATTTTTTTGAGCTGTTATATTTTGCTCTAGCATAAATAATGCGTCTTCAGAAAATTCTTTTGTCGCTAGCTCAATGACCGCTTTTTCTAAGCTTTCTCTGATGAATCTAGCTTCTTCAACCTCGTCTAAATCTATATATGATATGTAAGTACCTCTTTGAGGCAATATATAAAGCAAATCTTCTTTTGATAATTTAATAAATGCTTCTCTTACAGGTGTTCTGCTAACCTGCAAAAGTTCCGAAATCTCATTTTCACTTATCCTGTCCCCAGGTTTTACATTAAAACCCACAATGTTTTTTTTCAATACTTCATATACATAATCGCTTACAGAAGTACCATTGCTGGGTTGGTCTATTATCCATTCCATATAACCATCACCTATCCTGCTTTACTCTCGCACAACCATACTACCATACAAGTTTTAAGTTTGTCAATATTTTTTTGTAGGGGTGCATTGATAATCTGATAATGAAATAAAACACCAAACCTCTATCCCTAGCGGCTTGATGTTTTATTTGTGAGATTTTGCTACAAAAACAACGCTTTTAAAAGTCAAAGAAATTTGCTGTCCTTTTAAAATAAATTACTATTTGTTCCTACTCGCTAATCTTCGTAATGTCCCTTGCATGAAAGGATTTCTAACATTCCATCACTGATACGATACACCAGTCTATTCGTATCGTCAATCCGGCGACTCCAAAACCCACTTAGTTCTCCCTTTAATGGCTCTGGCTTGCCTATGCCA
>JAGXRU010000166.1 GCA_018335765.1 Alkaliphilus sp. | reverse complement strand
GTTTCAATGGTAGTCATGGGCTATGGAAGCTATATTTATATGAGTGCTCAAATAGGTGCTGGTCCTAGGGATGGAGTAATGGTGGCATTGGTCAAAAAAACCGGGAAGCCTGTATGGCTTATACGAAATCTAATTGAAGCCTTTGCACTAACGACTGGAGTTATAATGGGTGCTCCTATTGGTATAGGTACAGTAATATATACCATAGGGATAGGATATTCTATTGAAGGAGTTTTTCGGCTGTTTAAATACAATTCTAGCGAATCAAAGAATAGAACTATTCTAGATGATTACTACTCTCTGAGAGAAATGATTTTTGTGAAAGAGAAAAATTGAATTTCGACATAACAGCTTGAAACAAATATATTCAGATATATTTTCAATATTGCTTTTAAAAGATTGATTTAAGAAGTATTTGGATATAATACTTAGGAGAAATTATTGTGTGGGAGGTATTTATATGAAACGATTTATTATAATCTCATTGATTAGTATTTTTGTTTTTATGCTGTTTTTAGCCGGTTGTGGAGCTAATACTACTCCAATACCAGAAACGGGTGAACAACAGCCTGCAGATGAATTACAGGAGGACCCTGTAAAGGAACCTGCAGACAAGATTAGTCTTAGTGATTATTTCCCATTAACAAAGGGAAGTTCTTGGAAATATTTGGGAGATGGAAACGAGTATGCATCTTTTAATCGCAAGGTAGTCTTTGTTGAAGGAAATAAAGCTCAAATAATTGAGGACAATGGAGGAACGGTAAGTGCATCTGTCTATACATTTTCTGAGGATGAAATTACACGTATTTTTTTTCAAGGAGAGGAATACCAAGAAACAAATTTCCTTAACGAGGAGCCAAATGAGAATTTGATCGTACTAAAGAAACCCATTAGTGTGGGAACGAAGTGGGAAGTTGAAAATGGAACTCGAGAAATAGTTGACGTTAACGCTACGGTAGACACGCCGATAGGTGAATTCACTAACTGTATAAAAGTTGAAATTTCTAACGAACATTCAACTTTACATGAATATTTTAAGGATGGAATTGGAATGGTAAAAAGAGTATTTATCTCAGAAGGTGTCGAAATAACATCGACATTACAAGAAGTTAATATAGCAATTGATTAATTTGAATGGAGGAAATATGAAAGTTACCTTTCCCCATATGGGAAATATCTACTTACCACTCAAAGCTTTGTTTGATGATTTAGGGGTTGAAGTTATAATACCGCCAAAATGCAGTAAAAAGACCTCTGACATTGGTATTCGTTATTCTCCAGAATTAATTTGTCTACCATTTAAAATTAATTTGGGAAATTATATTGAGAGTATTGAAAGTGGGGCGGATACTATAATAATACCGGGCGGGTGTGGTCCCTGTCGTCTAGGTTATTATGGGCAGGTTCTTAAAGAGATATTTAATGATAATAATATAGATGTAGAGGTTATTGTACTTGAAGCACCTGATGCACAGTTGGGAAAGTTTTTAAGCATGCTAAAAAGAGTTATCCATACAAGAAATCCTTATAAAATTGGTAAATCCTTTACAAATGCACTTATTTTATTGAATAAGTTGAATAGTTTTGAGCAAATCATGTTAAAAAATAAACCCTATGAAAAGTATAAGGGCACAATAAAAAATCTCCATGTGTCCCTGATTGATAAATTGGAGGACAGTATTGGATCCTCTTTGATGATAAAGACTGTAGATAAGGCGTTGGATGAATTAAATAAAATTCGCACAGTTAATGATAGAACCGATGTCATCAGAGTGGGAATAGTGGGAGAAATATATACTGTTTTAGAGGATTCGGTAAATTTTAATATAATTGAAAAGCTAAACGATATGGGCGTGGAAGTTCATAAATCTCTTACCTCTGGTGAATGGTTTGCAGAAAATCTAAACAAATTATTTTTTGGAAAAGCTAAAGAGATAGAAGCAAAAGAGGCAGCAAAACCTTATATTAATTCTTTTGTTGGAGGACATGGGAGAGAATCTGTTGGAAATACTGTTTTATATAGGAATAAGGGTTTTGATGGTGTAATTCATCTAATGCCTTTTAACTGTATGCCAGAAATTGTCGCACGAAGTATCCTTTCGAAGGTTCATAATGAAAAAAATATTCCTATTCTAACTTTACTTTTAGATGAGATGTCAGGTGAAGCTGGCTATGTAACAAGATTAGAAGCCTTTGTTGATCTATTGAGAAATAGAAAAGAAAATACCAAGAAAAACTAAAAATTTGATCAAATCAGCACTAATCAATAGTATTTTATGCTATTGATTAGTGCTGATTTCTGAATCTTCGATTACTTCTGAACTATTGACAAACATATGAAAATATAGTAAATTATGAGTGATAAAATTAATTAGAAGGCTGTTTGGTATTATAACTAAATTAAGATGTCCCCCGCCTCTATAGGCGGCGGGTGTCATTTAATTTTTTCAGCGGGAGTTAAATCTCCAACTGAAACCGTTGAATGACGGGCAAAGCCCTTATTTAATTAATTTTAATAGTTGCTGTTGCAATCATCTAAAATGTGTTTTTAAAGGAGGAAATGGAATGAAAAAAGGTATAGTAAAGTGGTTTAATTCTGAAAAAGGCTTTGGATTTATTTCAGTTGAAGGAGAAAATGATGTGTTTGTGCATTTTTCTGCAATTCAATCTGATGGTTACAAAGCACTAGAAGAAGGACAGAAAGTTGAATTCGAAGTAGTTGAAGGAGCTAGAGGACCTCAAGCTGCTAATGTTGTAAAACTATAATCGGAAATTCCGTATGTGAATATATACTGAAATAAAAGATTATAAGAAATTGATCTGCACTGAGCGCAGGTCTTTTCTTTTTTAATAAATGACTTGATGCAACTGTGAGATATATAGGTATTGGTCACTGGAAATTATTAGGTTCTTAAATGTTTTAGCAGAGTTAGTAAATCACTATATATCCCATAAGCTGTTTGTTGTATTTTGGGATTTTGTTCGACCATGCTTATAGAGGCCATAAGATCAGACCTTAGGGTCAATATAGAAGAAGTTCCATCTATATTACTAAAAATATCTGTACCGTCAATAAGAACTGGATGAACTTTACCAATTACAGTTGTTCCATCCATGAAGCCCTCGCAGACGAGCTTGATTTTTTTATTCTTTTCCTTTGCAGAAAAAACATCATCAAGAGTAATATGAGATATTCCGGTTCTATCTATATCCATGGGGGTAAGATTAGCTCCCATAAGAACATTTGCTAAGACTGCTGTTTTAGTAGCAGCATCCCATCCATCAATATCTAACGAAGGATCTGCTTCTGCAAAACCTTTTGATTGCGCTTCTTTTATGGACTGATCAAGACTATAGCCTTTTTCCATTTGTTCAAGAACAAAATTGGTTGTTGAATTTAGAATACCTTTGAAGGATAAGATTGTACAACCTAGCAGTGTTTCTTTTACTAAATTAAATACAGGAGCACCATCCATTACCGTTGTTTCATGCAGAAATTGAAGATTGTTATTCTGAGACATATCCTTAAGCTTACTATATGCCCATGCTAGAGGACCTTTATTTGCAGTGATAACATGAGAGCCGTTTTGAAAAGCTGTTTCAATGTGTTTAATGGCGGGTTGACCATCTGCTATAGACAATGTGCTTAATTCAATTAGTATATCTGCTTTTGATTGTTGTATCAAATCCAAGCTACTACATTGGGTAAAGGAGAGATTTTTTTTATCAAATCTGCCCAAGAGATCTATCTCATCTAGTGCTTTCTGAAGATCTATACCTTGCATATTTATTAAGGAACCCTTTGTTTTTGTCGCTATTACTCTAATTTCAAGGTCAAATCCTGTTAGTTCCAAAATATGTTCTCTTTTGTTTATGAGCAAACTACAGAACTCTTTGCCAGCATTTCCAAATCCAATCAAGCAAATATTTAATTTTCTTTTGTGCATCATTAAACACCTCTCATAATATCTTAATCATTTATACTTCCTAACTTCACTACCTCTTTTATTTTCGACATTATATAGTCATATGAATTTTCTGTGTGAGGGACTATGCACTGGCTACAGTCTTTTATATTTTTATCATTATATTTAAAATTTCCTCCACAGTCTTTTTTTAGAACATAAAGTGGACAATAACAAAACAAACAATTAAAGCTACTATCTTTTGCCACTTTATGACAAGGGAAATACTCGCAACGGCTATTTTGGAAAAACTTATAATGTTTATTCATTATGAAGTTCCCACCTTCCTGTAATAAAATCTAATCAATTTCAGTTAAAGCATAATAATATGGATCTAAAAATTTTTGGATTCAGATGAGTTTTGTATGAAATTCTTTTAAATAAACATTATCATAAAACGGGTTTCTAGTCATGCGTTTTCATTCTCTGATTAGAAATGAATAATTTATTAAATATTAAAAAAACATAATGAAACTTATCTGCTAACGAGGTTTTTATGGTTTTATTATGAATGATTTGTCTATGTATGATATTTTGCCTTCAGATGTTTTAATAATATAATTGTTTGATTCCAAACCTAAGAAGGATTCTTTCCAGATGGTTGTATCCTTTATTACAGCCACAGGTTGTGTTGATTCCCTCACAATACCTTCAAATAAAATAAAATGTTGATATTTTGGGCTCCAGTAGTAATTCTCTTCAGTGACTAACTCTTCTACTTGTGAAAACTCATCTTCAAAAGGTATCGTGTCTTTTACTGCAGTTAATTTTTTCCTATTCATTATTACATTTATTGTGACAGCATTCTCATTAAGAATGTCTATGGTGTTGTTTTCTATGATTTTGATCCATTGGTCATTGCTAGACTGAGGGTCTATCCATTGCTGATTATAGATCTCTTCAAGAACCTTTGTTTTCTTCCAGACACTTTTGAATTCATCTTCAGCACATAAAAAAATCTCGATAAATTCTTCGATGTAAAAGGCGCCTAACCTTTCATCTATCAATTGTTCAACCTGTAATAATTTTAAATTATCATGGGGTACTTCAATAAAGCTAATATTCTGTACGGGAAGTATTCCATCCAAAGCTTTTACATATTTATATTCCTTATCAATGCTTGTATAAACTGCGATAACGGCAGAATTCTTAGTCAGATTAAGAACGACAAGGAGTTCGTTATTATTATCTTGCATTATGTTGTCTTTATAAACTTTCAAATCAATGTAACTTAAATAATCTAACCATTGCTCATATCCTAAATTCATCAATGTAGTACGGATAATTGTATAGGTGGCATTTTCGCTTTTTAAATAATCATCACTATTTAAATCCTCAAGTATAGATTCAGAAATTCTAGATTCTGGCACCATGAAAGATTTAAAAGTATTTACGTACTGGTGTGTTGTAAAGAATTCATCTAATAAAATGATAGACACTAAAAAAAGAAATAGTAACAGAAATAATTTTCTCAACACCTTCATCACCTCTATAAAATATATGTTAAGATTTTTAATATCTGAACTGCTTTTTTGTAACAAAAAAAAGCTATCCATAATTGAATAGCTCAATGAAATGTCAATTTAAAGTTTTTTTAAAAGATTTACCATTTAGTCACTTTGATAGATTAGGCAAATCAACAGTAACACTTGTCCAAGTGTAATCAATTGCCATCTCATAGGGCTCCATATCATTTGATAAATGATAATAAGAGATTAAGCTTGTTCTAACAATAATATCAACAATGTTTGACCAGTCATGGTCAGAAATCATGCTTAAATAGTGGTTCCGAGAAAATTGAACGCTATGTTTAATAGTAAATGGTAATGTAAGGTCAAGATGTTCAATTAAGAATGTATCAAAGGAGTATTCACATTCTTTTAGAATAAGCTTATTAAGTTTATTATAGTAGCTGTCTAATAAATATTCCTTTGCATTTGTTACAATAATATCTTGATTTTTAAGAGCTAAGTTGTGTATTCCTTCATTTAATTCATAAAATAATACCAAATTATTTTTCGGGTTAGACGTTGGTTTATTGTGCTTATTTTTTTTGTATTCAGACAATTCTATGATTTTTGCCACACAAATCCTCCTCTTGTTTCTGTGGTTTTATGAATAATATTATTATACACGATTTTTTCCATAAGTGATGCTCTTTTTCATTTATAAACACAAAAAAGACAGGCTGGAATAGTATGTATTAAGATTACAGCTTGATTATCAAAGAGCGAAGGAGGGATTTTATGGATAGAGTTAGTATCATTTTTGAAGGATTAATGGAGTTTATTCTATTATTCGCCACTAAATACAAATATGAAAACAGAGGGATATTAAAAAAAATGAAAATAGATAGTCGATTAAATAACGATATAGATAATGATAAATGGAGCAGTCTTTTTCTTGAGAAGTCCTATTATAATCATTGTGCTAAATTTGTTCTTCTAAAGTATCTAGAGGATAACAGATATGTAATTCCAAAAACAAACTTATCTGGGTTAGAAAAATGGTCTAAGATAGTAAAAAATTTGAAAGACGATTATCAAATCTTGTATATAATATCAATAAGAGATATACAAGCTGATTCAAATAAAAAGATAAGAGAATTATTTAAATATAGTGATTATGACATTTTTGAAATTGACAATGATCTAGCAGAATATCTTATTAATTACTATAAAAACATTGATTTCTCAGAATTGTCAAGAATTGATATCAGCCATTTATTCAAAAAACTTTATTCAATGGAGATGAGAGAAGAACTTGCTTTGGAAGATTTTTATAGAGTTGCTCCCGCTTTTCAATATATCTTAAGGATGGAAAATGAAGAGAATGTGATTTAGAGCCAGGATCTCTGGCTTTAATTTATGAAAGAACGTGGTTGCCAGTTGAAATTTTTTTGATAATTATCAATTGGTTGATGTTGGGATATAATAGTGTTATAATCACCTAATCATGCTATATTTATAAGGAGAATAGAAATGAATCTAGAAGATTTTCAATTCGATATAGAGGAAAAAGTATTGTCATACATTATAGAAGATGATTTGAAGATTGTAGTTGATAAAGCCTGGGAGTTTTTTGAAAAGAGTCAGAAAACCACACAAAAAATAAGTGTGA
>JAGXRU010000165.1 GCA_018335765.1 Alkaliphilus sp. | reverse complement strand
GTCATCTATGAAACTATGAGACAAAAAAACGAGGATAAAAATCCCCGAAAAGGCAGATGCCATGCGGCTTTGACCACATGGCATCTATATTCACCTAATTTGATGGTGGAGCTAAGGAGGATCGAACTCCTGACCTCCTGACTGCCAGTCAGGCGCGCTCCCAGCTGCGCTATAACCCCGAATTTATTAAAATGTTCTTCACACCCATAAACCATTCTAATAAAATATGACCCCGATGTCAAGACCTATATTAACTTGGAAATTAATTCCTCCATATCCTTAGGCATATTAGACTTTACTTTTATCCTTTGTCCTGTCCTTGTTTGATTAAATTCTAAGCTTTCAGCATGTAGGGCTTGCCTTCCGATAAGTTCCTCGTTTACATAACCATATAATATATCTCCAATTAAAGGATATCCTATGTGTTTCATATGTACTCTTATTTGATGAGTTCTTCCTGTTTCTAATTTCACTCTCACCAAGGTTGCTCCTTTTAGTCGTTGGACAACCTCATAGTGAGTTATAGAGGGTTGACCATCCCCATAGACCTTCCTTTCAATATCTTCCGGATTTTCCAAACCGATGGGTGCATCAATAGTTCCCTCGTCTTCCTGCATTACCCCCTTCACCACAGTTAAATAGTGCTTTTCAACTAGGTTGTCTTGCATCTGCTTTGAGAGCTCCTGTTGAGTATATGGATTTTTAGCAACGATAATTAATCCCGATGTATCTCTATCCAATCGATTTACAAATCGAATCCTAAATTCTTCGCCTGTCTGTTCCATGAAATATACTAGTGCATTAGCTAAAGTACCAGTTTGATGACCCTTGGTCGGGTGAACCACTATTCCAGACGGCTTATTTACGATCATTAAATCCATATCCTGATATGCTATATCAATGGGAATATTTTCTGCCTCAAACTGATTCGGGGCTTCCTCCATAATCACCTCCACCACATCTCCAACCCTAAGTTTTGCATGGAAGGTTATCTTGTTTCCATTAACTAGTATGTTCCTATTTCTTTTTGCTTTTCTCACTAGCCTGCTGGAGAGTTTCATTTCATCATATAATATTTCTTTTAGTTCCCTTCCCTTGTGGACATCATTTATAACAAAGACCAGTTTTTTTGAGTTTTCTACACTTCTCTCTTTCATTGTTAGCACCTTCCCTGTTCTCACAATTCCTTTTGCATTATAGGACTTCTATATTATAGGGCTTCTATTTCCAAAGGTCAAACTTTAAAAGGAGTACTCCTAACTTTTTTAGAAATTTTGTTAGCATAATCTACAATTGCAGCTGTCGCTTTGAATTGCGTCACAAACCAAGCTCATTAAAAGCTATTGTTCATAATATTTCCTTATCACCACTCCATTAACCTCATTTGATTGCATATTTTTAATATTCAAAAAATGATTATGCAAAAAGCTAGTTTGATTCTTGCAGTTATGCTAAAATGTATATAATGTCTTTTAAACTAGAAAAAATGAGGCGATATATATGTCAATGCATAAAGCTCGTGTTATACATGTGGTGTCAAACGATAAACCTTTATCTAGGGAAACAAGTAGAATTTTAAAGCACAAACTCGAAAATAACGGTTTCTATATAGTAGATGATTTTGATCCAAAGGCTGACCTTATTATATGTGTTGGTGGCGATGGTTCCTTTCTTAACACTCTCCATAGTTATAATTTTCCTGAAATTCCTGTTATTGGTGTTAACACAGGTCATTTAGGCTTTTTCCAAGAACTTTCACCCTACCAATTGGATGAGTTTATTTTTAAATATGAAAAGGGAGACTATATAATCCAAGAGCTTCAGTTGCTTGAAGCTGCAGTCTGTACACGAACTAGCTGTATTGAGGTAATGGCTGTTAATGAAATTACTATCAAGGGTTATTTGTCCAGAACTATTCATCTAAACATATCCCTCAATGACAGTTTTCTAGAAAAATTCAGCGGGGATGGAATATTAGTCGCTACTCCATCAGGTAGTACTGCCTATAACTATTCTTTGGGAGGCAGTATTATTGACCCAACTCTTAATTTGCTGCAAATTACGCCCATAGCACCCATAAATACTACAGCCTACAGATCATTTACCTCCAGCTTTATTGTCCCAGAAGACGTGGTCATCAAAATTCATCCTGAGTATTCTTTTGAAAATTCAGTAGTGATTGTGGCTGATGGTACTGAACATAAGTATAGAGAAATAGTAGAGATTAATTTAACAATGTCTAAAATGAGAGCAAAACTCCTCAGGTTAAAAAATTATGATTTTTGGAATAAGGTAAAAGAAAAATTCTTGTAATCATCAAGTGGGTTGTAGGGGAGAAATCTCCTGCCCGCTTTCAGGAAGGTACTCAGAGACAGCTTTGTTGTCATCGAAGACGCTATTTTATATGTTCTTCAAATCTCGAATTAGCTTCTCCCTCACCCCAGCTTTGATAAAATTCTTCAGCCTTGTAAAATTTCAATTCCTTGGTTTTTCTTTCTAATATCCAATAACCCGTTAAAAACCTGTGCTCTTCATTTGATAATAAAGTCTCTATTATTCTACTATTGTCCTCATATAAATCTCGGTAAGTTTCTTTAAGACTACTATAGTCAGTTCCCATTTTAAAAAATGTGTCAAGAGCCATGGCTTTTAATATCCATGAATACTCGTTCATGAGCTTTATCAATAATTTTCTATAAAGATCTTCCTTCACAAAAATTAATGTTTCGATATCCTTAGTCGGTTTAAAACCCTTTTCAGCAAAAGAAAATAGGTGTTGATTCATAACCATGTAATTCTGTTTTCTAAAGGATTTAATGAGTGCATCAAAAACTTCTCTTGTAGAAATATCCTTCAAAACCTTATCTAATTGATCATCATCTACATTTAGCTTTAGATTATATATAATGTCTGAAAATATTTCCTGATTTACCCAAGTCCATTCCAACTTGTCTAAATTATTGGTATCCAGTATCTGCTCTAAGCTTGCAGAAGAAATTGCTTCTATTATACTGTTCTTCAATTTAATTACCTCCTTGATTTTTTTTGTTTTCAGGTCTTTCTATTACTAAAATATTATATTAATAATAAAAAGGGTATATCCTACTCATATGAAAATTGTTATACTACAAATAATTTATGGGAGGTCTTTATGAAAAGAGCAGTTTTTCTTGACAGAGATGGTGTGATCAATGATAACAAAAAACCAGTAAATAAGCCCAGTGACTTCATATTTTTTCCCTGGACCTTCGAAGCCCTTGATTTAATAATCAAAGCAAATTTTTCAATCTTTGTTGTAACAAATCAGGGAGGTATTGAAATGGGATACTTCACAGAGGAGAATCTCAAATCTATCCACGACTATATGTTAGAGCAGTTCATGAACAATAATATAATTATTGATGATGTTAAACACTGTCCACATTTCAAAACTCACTGTGAATGCAGAAAACCCTTGCCAGGTATGTTAAACTCTCTTTCTCAGAAATATAGTGTGGATTTAAAATCATCCTATATGGTGGGTGACAGAGAAATGGACATTGAAGCTGGTAAAAAGGCAGGCTGTACCACCATAAAAATAGGAAAACCCAGTCCACAAGCTGATTATAACGTATCTAATCTGTTGCAGGCTGCACAATTAATAATAAAAATCTAGTATTCATCCCTTGAAAGATTATAGTTTGTCTCATTTTCATTCAAGAGCATTATATAATACATTAGACAAATGTTAAAGCAAGATTCTTAAAATATCTGACAATCGAGTGGAAATGATGATATACTATTTAACGGAGGTGAAATAAATGAATATATTATTTTTTACCGTATCTGCTGGAGAGGGTCATAATCAAGTAGCAAAAAGCCTTTCCGATTATATAAAAAACTTTTATCCTGAAAGTAATGTTGCCATCATTGATGCTTATAATTATATTCATCCTCGTTTACACAAAATAATTTTCGAGGCCTATATTAGGTCCATTAAATATACACCCGCACTCTATGCCTACTTCTATAAACGCACGGAGTATAGCGACAGCACTTTAATAGATATAAGTGAATTCTTAAACAAGATGATTCTGTCAAGGAAACTAACGAAACTCATTATGAAATTTAAACCTGATGTAATCGTATGTACCCACCCATTTCCAGCTGAAGCATTATCAGCCATGAAGCGAAATGGAAGGATTAATGCACCAATTGTGACCACATTAACTGATTATACCATACATCCAAGTTGGATTAACAAAGAAGTGGACTATTACATATTGCCTTCTGAAAACTTTATCCATGAGTTTCACTATTGGCAGATACCTTCGGAAAAGGCCAGATTTTTTGGTATACCCATCGATGAGAAATTTTCTAAAATGAATGCTAGAAATGAAATATGCAGGTCTTTAAATATCTCAAACACCTTCACTGCGCTCATAATGGGAGGTGGCTTGGGACTTGGCAATATTACAGAAACCTTGAATTATCTGTTTACATATAATATTGATATTCAGCTCTTGGTGGTAACGGGTAAGAACGAGGAACTTTTCAATTATTTATCCCTCATTGATCGACCAAATCTAAAGATTTTTGGTTATGTTAATAATATTGACGAATTCATGAGTGTTTCTGACCTAATAATCACCAAACCAGGCGGTATAACAATAACCGAATGTTTAAATAAAGAACTTCCTATTATAATGACTTGGAATCTACCTGGGCAGGAAGCAAGGAATATGGAGTTTGTTCTTAATAATGGTATCGGCATGGTAGCAACAAGCCCAAACTCTCTAATATCCTGTATAAATATACTCAAGGAAGATAGAGAAAGATATGAGGTTATCCGCAGTAATATGGCCAAGCTTAAAAAACCTTATGCTACAAAACACATAGGAGAATTTTTAATAAGTTTAAAAAAATAAAATAAGAGAAATTGTATGGGCGAATATCTTGGGCTGGCATGTAACTTTGAGCCAGCAGAAATATTTTTTCTCCAGTATCCACATTTTCAGCCATGTCCACCACCAGTACTGCATGACATAGGCTTCCTCCTTTATTTAGAACCTTTGTTAGTGTTACTTGGATTTTATTACTCTAGTAGAGTTTAGTACCGCTATTAAAGCCACTCCAACATCAGCAAATACAGCCTCCCACAGTGTGGCAACCCCCCCTGCGCCTAAAGCTAATACAATTCCTTTCACTCCTAAAGCAAGAATAATATTTTGCCAGACTATATTATTTGTTCTTTTTGCAATTTTGATAGCAAGCCCCACTTTTGATAATTCATCGGTCATTAAGACAACATCCGCAGCTTCTATAGCAGCATCGGATCCAAGCCCCCCCATAGCTATGCCAATATCCGCTCGAGCCAATACAGGTGCATCATTAATTCCATCCCCCACAAATACAATCTTCCCTTTGGAGGTTTTTTGTTTCTCTAATAATTCTATCATTTCAACCTTCCCTTCGGGAAGTAATTCTCCATATACTTTGTCTATTCCCAGCTTTCTCCCTACTTTTTGTGCTGTAAAGTCATTGTCACCCGTTAGCATAACAATTTTTATTCCAAATTGTTTTAATTCCCTAACCGAGCTTTCAGCATCCTCCTTCAGTTCGTCGGCGATTAGTATATGTCCTGCATATTTTTTATCCACTCCCACATGTATGGTTGTTCCCTCTTGAATTAAATTTTCAAAACTTACACTTTCACTTAACATAAGCTGTTTGTTTCCTATTATTATTTCCTTCCCCTTCAGCTTCATCTTAATACCATATCCAGAAAGTTCTTGGTAATCTTCTATTAATTTCTTATCAATATCTTTTCCATATGCCCTCAAAATCGACAAAGCAATTGGATGGTTAGAATAGCCTTCTGCATAAGCAGCATATTCTAATAGCTTTTCCTTAGTCATATCATTTGCTGGCTTTATCTCTGTAACCTGAAAAATTCCCTTTGTGACAGTCCCTGTTTTATCTAGTACAACGGTGTCTATGTTCTTGAGGGCTTCTAAGTAGTTTCCACCCTTGACTAAAATACCGTTTTTTGATGCTGCTCCTATTCCTCCAAAGAAACCCAGTGGAATGGAAACTACTAGTGCGCAGGGACAGGATATTACTAAAAATACTAAGGCTCTGTATAACCAGTCAGAAAAAATTGCCCCTTCTATGATGAATGGAGGTATTACTGCAATAAACAGAGCTGTGATTACCACTACAGGTGTATAATATCTGGCAAAGCTGGTAATGAATTTTTCTGTCTTTGCCTTTTTATTGCTTGCATTTTCAACTAATTCGAGTATCCGTGACACGGCAGAGTCTTCAAACAACTTAGTAACCTCCACTGTCAAAATACCATTTTGATTAATGAATCCAGCTAACACCTCACTACCTGCATCAACCTCTCTTGGAATGGATTCACCTGTTAAGGCTGAGGTATCCACTAGTGAATATCCTTCTATAATCTTCCCATCCAATGGGACTTTTTCACCAGGCTTTACTAAAATAAGCTCACCTAATGAAACATCTTGTGGACACACTCTTCTCAGTCCCTCAATTGTCTTTAGATTAGCATAGTCAGGTCTAATATCCATTAATGTCGCAATTGATTTTCTGGACTTATCCACAGCCATTTCCTGAAAAAACTCTCCTATCTGATAAAACAGCATTACCGCCACTGCCTCTGGATATTCCTCTATGGCAAAGGCTCCTAATGTAGCTATCGCCATCAGAAAATTCTCATCAAAAACCTGACCCCTTCTTATATTTCCCACGGCTCTATACAAAACCTCTCCACCGACTAAGATATAGCTAAGTAAATAAAAAAGCATTTTGAAACCAAATGGCATGTTTATAAACATTCCTACGGCAAG
>JAGXRU010000164.1 GCA_018335765.1 Alkaliphilus sp. | reverse complement strand
AACTTCCTATTTGTTCTTCAATATTTTAGATCGACCGAGGTGTCGGCAACTATCATATTATTAAGCTTTGCATGAGATTATACACTGTACTCATCTCTTCCATTTATAAATCTTGTATTATCTTGAGGAGGTAATATTAAATGATATTGAATCTGTACACTGCTATTGGTATCCGAGGTTCCTGAGATATATAAATTTAATATGCGAGAAAGAACACTATCCATCATTATTTCATCTAAATCAGGTAATAACACCAAAAACTGAGAATCGTTCCAGCGGGTAACGGTATCGCCTTTTCGAAGATACTCCAATAAGTGCTGTCTAAATGACATCATACGATGTTGTTGTTTGCCTAAGCTATCACTTAATGAGTGGGTTATGGTAATCATTCCTATAACTGTTTTGATATCATGGCGCTCACTTCTTCGGCGTTCAAGTTCATAAATTGAACGGAATACTTCAGGCTCACAATAAAAGGCATTTCCCAATACAGGGTTACTTTCTAAATCTGATTCAAGATCGTCGCTTGTTATATTGGTTGTCTGAGTGGAAAGGATGCGTTTATATAGTTTTTTTAAGGCGAGTGATGGCTTCAATCCCATTTTCTGATAGAAAAATCCAGTGACATGCTCATAATGCATCAGTGCTTGTTTGCGTTCGCCTTGCTGCAACAGTACTTCTATGTAGCACAAATGGAATTCCTCCTTGTAAACATCCAATTGAATGGCTTGCTCGCAGATTTGCAATATATCATTGAATTTTCCAAGGACTCCGAGCAGGTCTATAGCAGAAAACACGGTGTTTTGATAAAGACGCCGATAAAAATTTTGTATAGGGAATATCCAATGTTGATCTAAGCACTCTGATAAATAATCTCCCTGATATAGAGAAAGTGCCTCACGATAATGTAGAAGTGCTTTTTCAGGTTGATCTTCCTTCAATGTATTTCCAAGTTGAACAGATTTTTCAAACTGGTCTATGTCAATCTGTACATCTAAACCCAAGTTCCAATGATAATAGCCGTTATTAAAAATAATAGTTTGCTGCTCTGAGTTATGATGGGATTCTTCTAATATTTGTCTTAATCGGTACATTTGCTGACGCAATGTGGTATGGGGGTCTTTATAATCATCAGAAGGCCATAAGGATTCCAATAATGATTCTGGCGTAAAATGTCTTCGACGATGGGTTATCATGAACTTAAAAAGCTCCCAAATTTTTTTTGAACCTGATGAAACCTCTGACAGAGAATGTCCGTTTCTTCTCACATCAAAACGACCAAGGGTGAATATAGTCAGTGCGTTCACCCTTGTATAGGATGTTTCTTCCAGATTAATATGCATAAGTACATACCTTCTTTCTTCACCTTTATATGCATAAGTATCATAATCAGACGGACCTTGTTTGTTCGCCCGCTTAAGTATTTCATCATAGGTTTTAAAATACATAGCCAATGAATTCATGTCAAAGTAATTGACACATCCAATCTCAACAAGTTTTTTGATGCAATATTTTTTGCGAGATTTTGGTCATGTCTTTGAGCCATTAATCTTTAGAAAATTGATTTTGATAATCAGAACAAAAAACACCGCTTTAAATCGTGATTTATCTAATAACAGAATAGCATAAATCACGATAAGAACCAAGTTAAAACTCTGATTATAATGGGGTTCTAGCGATTGTTCCGTTCGAATTTTCTAAAATTGTTTCTTTATGTCAATCAGTTTTTTGCGGCAGAGTCAGTTTTGATTAGAATAACCTATAATGTGACGATCACTATTTCTTCTTTAAGCCTTGTAGACGTAATTGCAGCAATGGGTGTATAATTGTAATTACTTACTTCTTTGCGAGTTTAGGTAAAAATGAATTTTATTCACAAAGTATTGCTATTTGATATTTATTTGAAATTTGCAGTTATTTACATGAACTGCATAGCTCATGCTTACTAAAATATTAAGAAGGATATGATAGCGATGAAGAAAAACATACCAATCATGCTGATTATTATAGGATTAATTATTGGATTGTATCCCTTAGGTGATCGCTTATACACTTGGTATTGGCAGAATAAAGCCATGGAAGCCTATAATCAACTTGATGCAATTTTTGTAGAAGAACAATTGGAAAACCCTACAGAACTTGGTCGTGCTCAAGAGGAACCTCAGTCTCAACAACAAGAACAAGAGGAACCGCAATCTCAACAAGAGGAACAAGAAGAAGAACCTCCAAAATCCGTTGTTCAAGAAAAAAAGATACAGCCCATTGGAATTATTAAAATCAATAATATTAAAGTGAACCTACCTATTTTTGAGGGTGCTACGCAAAAAAATATGAAGGTTGGCGTGGGATGGATGAAGGAAACGAGTGGAATCGGTGAAGTAGGAAATACTGCTTTGGCAGCACACAGAAGCCATACCTTTGGAAGGTTTTTCAATAGACTGGATGAGGTTGGATTGGGGGATGAAATTATTATTATATCTAATGGGGAAGAATATAAATATAAGGTTTTTAATAAGGTAGTGGTAGAGCCTACAGATTTATCGGTTTTGCAGAGAAATAATAAGGATAGGATAGTAACTCTCATAACCTGTACGCCTATCAAGACCGCTACGCATAGGTTAATTATACAGGGAAAAATAGAAGAATAAGTTGGTTTGGTTGTGTATAGGGGTGGAACAAGATCCTCCGTTTGACAGTCTTATTAAATTAAAAATAAGCCTTTTTTCCAGAAAAAATCCTAGGAAAAAGGCTTGATTTATGCCTTGGACTATGGTAAAATTAAGGTAGAAAATTTTAAATATTTCCATCTAACTTGTCAACGACAAGGGCAAACCATCCGAAAGGGTGGGACGCAAAGCCAAAGGGCCTTTCACAAAAGTGAATGGTAGCCTAGCCACCGAAAGAGAAGTTTTTATTTTTGGAAAATTTATAAAAAATAAATAAGTATAGTCTGAAAAGTCAACTAGCTTTTCAACGATAAAGGCAAACCATCTGAAAGGGTGGGACGCAAAGCCAAAGGGCCTTTCATAGAAGTGAATGGCAGCCGAGCTACCGAAGGGAGAGTATCTAATGAAAAAGATAATTTCAATCATTATTGTATTAATGATTTTATCCACAAATCTAGGATTTGCTGTTAAAAATCAGGAAATATCCCCAATTGATATATCAAAAAGTAGTATGGGGATTATAGGTGTGCAGTATGCCAGTGCCAATGACAGCAGACTAAAGGTCATGATCGAAAAAGACAATGTCAGATATACATATAATCTAAACAATGATGAGATGGAGGAGTACTTTCCTCTTCAATTGCAAGATGGGATATACAAAATAAGCATCTTAGAAAATACTCAAGGGAATAGGTTCAGATATCTTTTAACAAAGAGTGTAGATGTTGATCTATACAATACAAACAAAACATTCCTTCAATCTATGCAATTAGTTAATTGG
>JAGXRU010000163.1 GCA_018335765.1 Alkaliphilus sp. | reverse complement strand
GTAGCGATGGTGGGTGACGGTATCAATGATGCACCGGCATTGACACAGGCAGATGTAGGGATCGCCATTGGCTCCGGTACTGATGTGGCAATGGAGTCCGCTGACATAGTCCTTATGAGAAGTGATCTGATGGATGTTCCAACTGCGATACAATTAAGCAAGAGCACTATAAGGAACATCAAACAAAATCTTTTCTGGGCATTTGTATATAATACAGCTGGAATACCAGTGGCCGCAGGACTACTTTATGCTTTTGGAGGACCAAGGCTAAACCCAGTAATTGCAGCTGCTGCCATGGCATTAAGCTCTGTATCGGTTTTAATGAACGCCCTGCGATTGAAAAGCTTTAAACCTAATAAATTTTAAATATGTAGATGCATGTGATTCTATAAAGGAATGTAGGTAGAGAAACTTAGGTTGAAAAAACAATGTAAATTTAACAAAATAGAAAAAAGGTGGAATAAAAATGAAATTAAGAAAAGGGTTAATAGTAGCAGGGGTTTTAGGGATGTCATTGATATTTTCAGCATGTCAGGCAACTGATGTCATAGGAAAAGCAGCAGTTATATCCTTTGAGGAATTACTAGAAGTATCTTCAGACAAGTTGTCCTTTGATACAGAAGCCAACACTTGGGTTTTAGAATCTCCGGCAGGGGATAAATTTAAATGGAGTAAGGACTTTAGCATCACTGAAGCGGATGGAATAATTGAATTTAAGGCAAGCCCATTTATCAATGCAGGACTAGATGTTACCAAGCTTCCTGAGAACTATATATATGATGATGTGAAGGACATACTAACCTTAAATTTCGAGTTGGGAGAAGATAAATTCAATTACAGCGGGGAAGCAACAGCCTTAGATTCTTTCAAAAACATTGTGCAAGCCAAAAGAGAATTGATTGGCTATCATGAAGCCTTTGACCATTATGGAATAACATTAGGAGATGGAAATAAGTTTGAATGGGCAAAAGATATGGACAACAATAATAAGGACATTGTGTTTGTATTGGAGCCGAAGCCCTTTATAGAGGCAGGAGTAGACCCTAAGCAAGTGGAAGGCTGGGTATTTGGAAAGGTTGAAATGAAGGACAATGGGAATATTGTTGAGATGGAAAAGTTTTTGAAACCATTTGATGTGAAATAATTGTTGACAGAAACATATTTTGATTGTATTATTAATTTTAACTAAATAAGCGATGACTTTTCATCCAGAGAGGTAGAGGGACTGGCCCGATGATACCTCAGCAACCATTAAGATTATTATTAATTTTAAAAAGGTGCTAATTCCAGCAGAGTAATTTCTGGCAGATGAAAGGAGGACTACACTATTGTTATAGTATTTAAGCCTTCTCCATATGCATATGGAGAAGGCTTTTCTAATATTTAATAATGTATGATGAGATAGTCATCGCAAAAAAATAAAAAATTAGGAGGAAAATGATATGACAAAAAAATGGAAGATTTCAACACAGGCAGTACAAGGGGGATATTCACCAGATGGGACAGGATCGAGAACCTTGCCAATTTATCAAACAACAGCCTATGAATTCCAAAATGCTGATCATGCAGCAAGATTATTCGACCTTAAGGAATTTGGGAATATTTATTCTAGAATCACAAATCCAACAGTAGGAGCATTTGAAGAGAAAGTGAATCTGTTGGAAGGTGGAAGTGGTGCTTTAGCTGTTTCTTCAGGGCAGGCTGCGATCACTCTTTCAATATTTAATATTTGCCAGTCAGGTCAGCATATTGTTGCCGCCAGCACATTATATGGAGGAACGTATACACTGTTGGGAACAACTCTTGCAAAAATGGGAATAGAGGTTACTTTTGTAGACCCTGATGCAGATGCAGAGGAGATACAAAAAGCGTTCAAAGACAACACTAGGGCAATATTTGCCGAAACAATCGGAAATCCTGGTCTTAATATACTGGACTTTGGAAAGTTTAAAGAATTGTCAGTTAAGAATCAGGTACCATTGATTATTGATAACACCTTTGCCACTCCGGCTCTATTTAGACCATTCGAGCATGGGGCGAATATAGTAATTTATTCAGCGACAAAATATTTATCAGGGCATGGAAATAGTCTTGGAGGAATCATTGTGGATGGGGGAAATTTTGATTGGAATAATGGCAAATTTCCCGAACTGACAGAACCAGATCCCAGCTACCATGGCATTAAATATGTGGAAGCGTTCGAATCTATGGCCTATATACTGAAAGCGAGGGTACAGCTCTTAAGAGATTTGGGTCCATGTATCAGTCCTTTCAATGCATTTTTGATGAATATGGGTTTAGAGACATTGCCGTTGAGAATGAATAAGCACAGTGAAAATGCCCTTGCTCTAAGTAGATATCTAGAAACTCATGAAAAGATCAGTTGGGTGAGCTATCCGGCACTACAAAGTCATCAGAGTTATGCATTAAGCCAGAAGTACTTTACAGATGGAGCCAGCGGAATTTTGACCTTTGGAATTAAAGGAGGAAGAGAGGCTGGCAAGGAATTTATCAATCAAGTTGAACTGGCATCATTGGTTGCAAATGTAGGGGATACACGAACCTTAGTCATTCATCCTGCCAGCACAACCCACAGTCAGTTGACACCAAAGCAACAGTTGGCATCTGGGGTTACTCAAGACTTGGTTAGGGTATCGGTTGGTATTGAAGACATTGAAGATATTATCCAAGATTTTGAACAAGCACTTGAGAAGCTTGTTGGGTAATTAGAATATGGAGGGAGGAAAAAAATATGCCGATAATTATTCCAGAGAATCTTCCAGCAACAGAGATCTTAACCAGAGAAAATATTTTCATTATGAGTGAGGCCCGAGCTATTCATCAAGACATAAGGCCTCTTAAGATCGCCCTGTTAAACTTAATGCCTTCCAAGGTAGTAACCGAAACTCAGTTTCTTAGATTAATTGGAAATACGCCATTGCAGGTGGAAATAGTGTTGCTGAGAACAGAGACATATATGCCCAAAAATACATCAGAAGAACACCTGTTGGCATTTTACTCCACATTCTCTGACATAAAGGAACAAAAGTTTGATGGCTTGATCATAACCGGAGCACCCATAGAACAACTTGATTTTGAAGAAGTGGAATATTGGGAAGAATTGAAAGAGATAATGAATTATGCAAATCATAATGTTACCTCTACATTGTTCGTTTGTTGGGGAGCACAGGCTGCATTAAATTATTATTATGGAATTCCCAAATATCCTTTAGACAAGAAAGCCTTCGGTGTTTTTGAGCATAGCATCAGTGACCAGAAAATAAAGATTTTGAGAGGCTTTGATGACAAATTCTACATACCTCACTCACGGCATACGGAGGTCAGGGCATCAGACTTGGAAAAGGTAGAAGATTTAGATATTTTAGCTGTGTCTGATGAGGCTGGTATAGGTATTGCAGCGAGTAAGGACGGAAGAAAAATCTTTATATCAGGGCATCTGGAGTATGATTTTGATACATTAAAAAGAGAGTATGACAGAGATGTTCTAAAGGGTTTGCCCATAGAAATGCCCCAAAACTATTATAGGGATAATGACTCTCAACAACTACCGGTAGTTAGATGGAGATCTCATGCCAACCTATTGTTTTCTAACTGGTTGAACTATTATGTATACCAGGAAACACCATTTGATATAAATACGATTCCTATATTGCACGATTAAAAATATCTTCGGCTAAATTTTCAGTGAAACAATAACCAAGTATAGGAACAATTTATAGAAAAAGGGCTGACCAATTTATTTAGGTCAGCCCTTAAAACTTGTGTGCCCAGCATGGGCACTTACTCATCGGTGAAAGTCCGATACAGGGGCTGGTAGTGCCAACTGTTAGCTTAAGACAAGGGTGTCCACCGTGAGGTGGAATCTGAAGGAAGTCGGCGGCAAAACATTGAACCGAGGTATGCGAATCACATTCGAGGCTCATTTAAGAGGATAAGGTTGCAAGTCAAACTAAAGTCCAATAACTACCCGAAACTTGATGAGTAAATGTGGCGGTTACATGATGCGAAAGTGAGTGCTCTTACCTGGGGAGATCTCATGGACATGTGGAGATGAAATTCAAAACATGGTTGAAATAAGATTTGTCATGAGAAGTCAGCAGAAGCCATAG
>JAGXRU010000162.1 GCA_018335765.1 Alkaliphilus sp. | reverse complement strand
GGCTTTGCACTAGTGACAACAGAAAGAATTGTAGATTTTCCTACATTAGGAAACCCAATTAATCCCACATCTGCCAAAAGCTTTAATTCTAAAATTACCCATCTTTCTTCGGGGTGTCCTCCACTTTCTGCAAAGTTTGGAGCTTGACGTGTTGAAGATGTAAAGTGTACATTTCCTTTCCCTCCGCGTCCACCTTTGGCAATAACAGCTGTTTGTCCATGTTCAACCAAATCGGCAATGACAAGATTTGTTTCTTCATCTCTAACTATTGTTCCAGCGGGCACCTTGAGAATTAAATCTTCTCCAAATTTCCCTGACGATTTCTTAGATCTGCCATCCTCACCATCGATAGCTATATATTTTTTCTTATATCGAAAATCCATAAGAGTTCTATATCCTTCATCCACCTGGAAAATTATAGTACCGCCATTTCCACCGTCTCCACCATCTGGTCCACCAGCAGGTATATATTTTTCTCTTCTAAAGGAAACACTTCCATTTCCTCCTTTGCCACCTTTTACAAAAATCCTAGCTTTGTCTACAAACATTATATATCACCCTTAGCCACAATTTCAATATTTTTGTTACTTATCTACCTGAAAAACTGACATAATAGAATAACACATTCATTATATCAAGCACTACTCATCTGTCAACAATATTATTGCCAATAACTGTTTTAAAAAATCATTTTTCTTGATTGTAAAATCAACTTAATAAAGAAAACTTAGTTCATATGGAGCTTTTACTCCATATGAACTCTAGTTGCACTTATTTCTAAGCTTGGCGGCACTTATCTCCCGCTTATAGAAGCTGGAGTATTAGTAGCACCGCTGAGATAAATTCTGTATGAGCACCTCCCTGAAAAGAAAAACCCATGCAAGGCATGGGTCATTATTCAGCAACAGCTACTTTTTCTGTATAAACACTAACTTGTTTTTTATCTTTCCCTTTTCTCTCAAATTTCACAAGTCCGTCAATTTTTGCGAAAAGAGTATCGTCTCCACCTATTCCAACGTTATTGCCTGGATGAAATTTTGTTCCTCTTTGTCTTACCAATATACTACCCGCACTTACAAGTTGTCCATCAGCTCTTTTTACCCCAAGTCTTTTAGCTGCACTATCACGACCATTTTTAGAGCTACCTACTCCTTTTTTACTGGCGAATAACTGCAAATTTAATTGAAATAACATATTTACACCTCCTTATCGATTAACTCGATAAAATCCTGATAAATTTCTTTTGTACCACGAATTCCAATTAGCATTGTATCCAAAATCAAATTTGCCTTTTCTCTTATATCTGCATCAAGTTCCTTAGGCAATTCACAAAATAACCAACCATCATCTATCTCATATAAAATCTCAATTTTCAGCAGTTCATATAGGGCTAATATACTAGTCTGTGATAATATAGATATGCTTGCACATACAATGTCCTTACCGAACTCATCAGCATTAGCATGGCCTTTTACTACAAACTTAGTTATTTCGTTTTTTTGATCACGATAGATTTCAATGACGATCATTGTGCGTCCAACCTTAACCTTGTATTTTTTCTACTTTTATCTTAGTATATGGTTGACGATGACCTTGTTTTTTTCTGTAGTCCTTTTTGGGCTTATATTTGAAAATAATAATTTTTGGCCCTTTTCCATTCTCAACCACTGTGGCTATAACCTTAGCTCCATTTACAACTGGAGTTCCCAGTGATAATTCTCCGTCCTTTGATACAGCTAAAACTTTAACAAATTCAATAGTTTCTCCTTGGTTCACTTCTAGTTTTTCAACAAATAAAGTGTCTCCCTCTTGAACCCTATATTGTTTTCCACCAGTCTCAATTATCGCGTACATATTGCACCTCCTCTTTCTAAACTCGCCAAATGCAGGTAGTAATATAACTTTAAAAACCTGATTCGAGCGGCTACCAACAACTATAGATGGTATCATAATATTAAATATAAGTCAATAGAGAGTTTGTAAACCGCAGCCTTCCACTATTTTTAAAATCTTATCAATTTTTCCCATTGCACTTACTTTGAAATCATTGGTGTGAATTTGTTCCATGCCCTTGATAAATATTTTAATATTATATATACGTTCAAGCTCATTCAAATAGTTGGTATCTTCCTTTATGCTATTTTGGACTGCAGTATTTACTTCCATCAATACTGCCTCTGCATTGGTATGAAGAACAATTCTTTTTATTTCTTTTTCGATATTATGCATTATGGTATACTCCGACAGAACCTTGCCAGTACCTTCACAATACGGACAATTTGTCTGCAAAACTGATCCTATCCGTTCTCTAACCTTCTTTCTAGTCATTTCCAATAAACCTAGCTGTGTTATTCCCAATACATTCGTTTTAGTTCTATCCCTGGATAACTCTTTCTCAAAAAGAGTTACTACCTTTTTTTCTCCCTTTTCGCTATTCATATCGATAAAATCAATTATAATTATACCACCTATATCTCGTAATCTTAGCTGCTTAGCTATTTCTTTAGCAGCTTCAAGATTGGTTTTTAATACAGTATCCTCTAAATCAATACTTCCAACATATTTTCCGGTATTTACATCTATAGCAGTTAATGCTTCTGTTTGATCTATGATCAAATAACCTCCGCTTTTTAACCAGATCTTCTTTGATATTGCACTTTTAATCATGGATTCTATATTGTAATAGCTGAAAATATCAACATCATCTTCAATTAGCTTTACTCTTTCCTTTAAATGAGGAGCTAATAACTCCAAAAGTTCTAGGATGTTATTGTATTTTTCCTTATCATTAATTATAAAATTGCTAATCTCTTTTGTAAAAATGTCCCTGATGGTCTTTTGAATAAGATCTACATCACGATATATAATTCTGGGTGCATAACCTAAGTTTTTCTCCTTATCTATTTTTTGCCAGAGCTTTAACAAAAACTTCAAATCATCCTTAAGCTCTTTTTCTTCTTTGCCTTCCCCCGCTGTTCTAACAATGACTCCCATTCTGTTGGGCTTAATATCTTCAACAGCTTTTCTTAATCTTTCTCTTTCATTTTCATCTGTAATTCTTCTAGATATACCTGTATAATCAACATCAGGCATTAGAACCAAATATCTTCCAGGCAATGTTAAATGAGTCGTTACTCTTGCTCCCTTTGTTCCGATAGGCTCTTTAATAACTTGCACAATAATTTCTTGACCATTCTTTACTACATCTCTAATAGAAACATCCCCAGATAAATATTCTTTAGTACTCGGTTTTTCATTTGGAATAGCATCCTTTACAAATAGAAAGGCATTTTTTTCAAATCCAACATCAACAAAGGCCGCCTGCATACCTGGTAAAACATTTGTTATTCTTCCTTTATAAATATTCCCTACCGTTCTTC
>JAGXRU010000161.1 GCA_018335765.1 Alkaliphilus sp. | reverse complement strand
TAAAATATGATCTCCATCTCTTAGAATATATTCATCAGATATAACTTTTTTCCCATTCACAGTCATATTATTGACAAGCTTTATGTCTAAACCATTGAAACTTACAGCGCCGATTTCATAGATAAGTTCTTTTAATGTTTTCCTTGCATTTGCTCCATCCAAGGCACTTTCCACCATGATTTGATCACAATTCTTGATAGGCGTATCTAGCGAGGCAGAAGTTCCATTGAGAGCTATCTGAGCAGGTTTTCCGATTCCACCAGAAATTATTTTCTCTTTACCATTAATATTTATCCGTAGATTTGCTCCATTCCTTGCTATTAGTTTTCTTGCATTGAAGCCCATACGAATTAAAGCATCCGATATCATTAAACGCTTCGCATTAAGCAGCCTTATTTGGTTATCGTTGACAAAAATCTCAATGAAGTCCTGTTCTTGTTCCTTCAGACTGACTATACCAATACCTATTGGCGTTATATATTCAGGCCCCTCCAGCCTTTCACAAATATAGTTTACATTTTCTATGATTTCTGTTCCCCTAATCACAACTCTTTCATTCATTATACCAAGCTTTTCTGCTAAATGCTTTGTCAAAGTAGGTATTTGACTACCTCCCCCAATACAAAATACAGCACTGGTAGATTTCCCATTATTTTGTATTATTTTCCCCGCTATTTCAGTTGCTAACATTTCTATCGTGGATGATATACGCCCTATTATTTCATCTGTTGACATGGTATAAGAAATTCCAACTATATCACTGAAGGTATGCTCCTCCTTCTTATTAAGTTGGACTTTTAATTTTTCAGCCACTACAAAATCCAATAAAAATTCCTTTGATATCGCTTCTGTAATTTCATCTCCTGCAACAGATGCCATGGAAAAAGCCACAATAGAGCCATCACGGGTAATAGCAATATCAGATGTTCCTGCCCCTATATCAATTAATGCCAAATTTAATAGTCTCAACTTAGGAGGAATGGTCACATGTATTGCCGCTATCGGCTCTAAGGTCAGATTAATTACCTCCAAACCAACCTTGTTCATAACTAAATAAAGGCTGTCGACTACAACATGGGGAAGAAATGTTGCTAAGACCTCTGCAACGATATTATTTCCTCGGTGTCCTTTCAAAGAGGTCAAAATACCTCCATTTAAAAAATAATTCACCACAGTGTGGCCAACGCAATAGTATTTTTGATCTCCAAGCATACTATCCTTTTCAAGTTTTTCTTGTGCCATCTGAATCGCAGACATTTCCAGACTATTTATAATATTATTGTCTATTTCCTTAGAGTAATCTACTTCCATGCTTGCTTCTGCACGATATGTTTTTAGGGCTCTTCCGGCAGCAGCAATTGCTACCTGTTTTAAAGGAAAGCCCAACCGTTGTTCAAGCTTTTGCTTAACCATAATAACAACCTCGGTTACTTTGTTAATGTCATGGATTTGCCCATCATACATGGCTCTATCTGGATGTTCCATAAGCTCTTTATCCAAAATCAAGAATTTCCCTTTTTCCTTCTTTCCTACTATTCCCACCACATTGCGAGTACCTATGTCTAACGAAAAAAGCACTTCGTTCGGTAAGATTTTCAGATTTGATTTTTCAATCATGTTCTCCCCCCTTTCAACCTAAATAATATTTTAAAAATAAAATATCAAATAGATTCACTAAATAATATTCTTTAGCAATTCAAAATAACCTTCTTTTTGACATATATCTACTAAATCTGCTAATCTAAATTTTTAAAATATAAACACTCATTTGTTAATTCACAGTCATGACACAATGGCCTTTTTGCCTTACATATCCTCCTGCCATGATAAATCAACCAATGATGTGCTTGCGACCATTGGGCTTTAGGAATGCTTTTCATCAATTGTTCCTCTGTATCCGTCACATTATTACTCTGAGCTAATCCTATACGGTTAGAAACTCTATAAACATGAGTATCTACTGCAATAGCTGCCTGTCCAAATGCATTGCTAATAACCACATTAGCTGTTTTCCTGCCTACGCCCGGTAGTTTTAGCAGCTCTATTCTCTCTTGTGGCACCAATCCTCCATATTCACGAACCAGAATTTTACAGGTACTTATGATATTTTTCGCCTTATTCCTATATAAACCACAACTCTTAATAAATTCCCCTAATTGATCTTCTTGTAAGCTTAAAAAGTCTTCCGGCTTATTATATTTTTTATAAAGTTCTTTCGTTATTTGGTTTACTCGAATATCGGTGCATTGGGCCGCAAGAATCGTGGATATCAATAGTTCAAATGGTGATTTATAATCTAGTTCTGTCACAGCATTTGGATATGTGCTCTGAAGCTTTCTAAGAACTGCTTTAACGTCATCCTTTGTAAGTTTCTTTTGTGCTTTTGATTTCATGCCTCAACCCTCCATCCATTATCACTATGCTTCATCACAGGAACCCTCTAGTATTATTATCACCTGTTTAAAACTGCCCTTGCGACACTATCCACATATAATAGTATAAAATAAAATAGATGCTGAATGCACCTATTTTATTAATCCTCGCACAAAAATATCAATATATTCATCAATTTCACTTTCGGTCATACTTCTATTATAGACAAAATAATTATACATTATAATATGTTTCAGTCCCCCAATAAAGGATAGGGCAGCTATTCTTAAATCCACTGGTCTGAGTTGTTTAGACTCAACGCCTTCCCTTAGAACTTGTTCGATCATTTCAACAATTCGCTTCTGATTATCGAGAATCATATTGATTATATTCTCGCAGACCAAACCTGTTTCATGAGAATATATTCTCCCCATATCCAAGTGCCGCTGGGTTAGCGTAATGGCGAGAACAACAAAACTCCTAAGCTTATTCATAAATGAATCGTTGTTTTCCAGAATGATTTCAATATTTTCTAGGCAGACTTCCAGTGTATGCTTAATCATATCCTCAAAAAGCTCTGTTTTACTGTTAAAATATTCATAAACAGTACCCTTGCCGATCCCTGCCACTTCTGCTATATCACTGATCGTTGCTTTATGAAAGCCGTCCCTTGCAAATATCTTCATAGCGGCCTCAATTATTAACCTTCTTTTATCTTTTTTATTATCCACTTGTTTCCTCCGTTATTGCGGATGTACAACAGTATTTTTCTTTTTTGTTACTTTGTTTCTTATCCCCATAGATATTCTATCGAAGGTAATATACACTACCGGTATAAACACCAGGGTAAGTAAAGTAGAAAGCAACAATCCGCCTATTACTACGGTTGCCAACGGAGCCTGGGCTTCTGCCCCTTCACCGCCTCCGATTGCCAAAGGTATTAACCCTAATATTGTAGTAAGTGTGGTCATAA
>JAGXRU010000160.1 GCA_018335765.1 Alkaliphilus sp. | reverse complement strand
TGGTAAGGATGCCATCCCATTTGGCCCGTTTATAGCAAGTGCTACCTTCATAGCTCTAGTTAGTGGAGATAGAATCATCAATTGGTACATGCAATGGATTTTACTGTAAAACTGAAAGGAGATTGTTCCCTTGCGAAAGATTAATAAATACACAAAAAATGGTCAAGTTTTGACAATGGACATTGGGTCATACAATATTAAGTTAGTGGTAGGTAGTTATAATAAGACCAGTGTTCATATCGATCATATGGTTTGCATTGCTACACCTCTTGGAGTATATGAGGACGGTGCTATCAGGAATATAGAAAAACTAAAGTCCTCTATAGAAGAAATACTTCTTAAAGGGCATATTAAGACAAAGCAAACCATCTGCACCTTAGAGAGCACGTCAATAATTACAAGAGAAATAACTTTGCCCTCAGTAAAAGCCAATGAAATGATAGAAATGCTCGAATTTGAAATACAGCAGTATCTTCCTTTTGATTTGAATCAGTATATGATTCAATATAAGATTTTGGAAGAATATCAGGATGATGAAGGAAAAAAGAATAATATCCTTGTCGCTGCCATGCCAAAGGGAATAGCTGATGGCTATCTTAATCTATTAGACAGCCTAAATCTCAAGCCTATTGCCTTAGACATTCATTCTAATACAGCTGATAAACTGTTTTCGGGGAGCTGTCAAATAAATAATGATCCTCCACTTGAAAATAGTACTATTGCCTTGATTGATTTAGGTCATCGCCAAAGCAATGTCTCTATCCTCTCTAAGGGAAATTATAAGTTTAATCGACTAGTGTCCATAGGAGGTAGAAATATTGATCAAAATATTGCCAATTTCTTAAGCTTATCTATTGAAGATGCAATACTTAGGAAAGTGGCAATAAAAAATATCATAGAAGCGGCAAATGACGACTTCTCCTCTAAAAGCAAAATCATAAGTATTATGAAATCCTGTATTGACAATTGGATAGAGGAATATGAGCGGGTATTCAAATATTATATGACTAGAACTACTGGAAATCAAATTGATCATATTTATCTATATGGTGGAAGCTCAAATATTGGAGGTATTGAAAAATATTTCGAGGAAGCTTTCAACATCCCTACTAGTAAAATTGAAAAAATCACTAGGGTGAATACTGAAGCTATTCAATCAGATGGCGATTTAGCATCATATGTCAATGCTATTGGTGCAATTATTAGGCGATAGGAGGAAGGTATTATGAGGGATTTTAACTTTTTTGAGATTCATTTAAAAAAAACAAAAGCCATAGAGAAGCGTCGATTAATAATATTTAGCTCTACCATATTCCTAATAGTGGCTATTGTCGCCTTTCCCTTGATAAATTTTTTGCAGGAAAGAGCTATTAGAAAGGATATAGCTCAGATGAAGTCTATATTAGCAAAACCAGAAAATCAAGAACTCATAAATAGAGTAAATCAAAAGAAAATAGCTGTAGATGAAATGAATAAGCAGATCCCTCTTGTGGAAGGTAGCCATAAGGCTATTCAACAAACAAAATATATTGATGAATATTTAATTGAAATGATTGCTAACGCAATACCAAGAAATTTAATTTTTCAGAGTCTAGTAATTAATCAAGGAAGTGTCAGTATTTTTGGACAGACTAACGATAAATCAGCGGTTGCTGAGTTTGTACATAATCTTCGTCTATTAAATAGCTTCGGGGAAATATTTGTCCCAATGATAACCTTGAGGGAGGATGGATCTTTTGATTTTTCAATTGTATTTAACGTGAAAGGTGTGATGAGTGATGAAGTTAAGTAAGAAAATTAGCGTAAAGCTTACAAAACGAGAAAAAATATTACTGGCTTTGTTGTTTCTTTCAATATCTTTTTACGGATATATGCAGTTCCTCGTCAATCCTCAATTAACGAAGCTTAATGAGCTTAAGATAGAAAAGCAAGCATATGAAGTAGAAATGAAAAACCTGGAAGATGCTTCAGTTCTTGAAAAACAGCTGGATGATACAATATTGAACCTAAGTCAACAAATCAGTCTTATATCTGATAATTATTTTACTAATACGGAGCAAGAAGAAATCATATTACTTTTAAATGAATTTTTAAATAATCCTGATGTTAAGGCTTCTTCCATAAGTTTTACGCCACCTGCGATAATTATTTTACCGGAAGAGCATCAGGCAAGTTTAATGAATGCAACCTTAACCTATGAAGGATCTTATGAAACCCTAATGGAACTGTTGGATTCTATATGGAATTTCAAAAAACAGATTATTGTGGAAAATATTAATATTAACAAAAATGAGCAGTCTCAAGTCACCGGAAACATATTGTTAAACTTCTATAATTTAGGGAATCTAACAAATCAAACTGATGCCATGTTTGAATGGTACATTGATGAAGAATTTTATAAAGAAAATCCTTTTTCGTCCATTGCTGAAAATGGAGGCTTTAGGGTGAATTATATGTATGTGGGCAAGGATGCAGCTTCTTTGGATACCACTGTGTATAAGCCCTTTATAGATATATCTGACCACTGGGCAGAAGATGAAATCGAAAGTTTTGGTCGGGAGGGTTATGTTCGAGGCGATCAGAACAATCAGTTTAAGCCTGACAATCCCATCACAAGGGGAGAATTTGTCATGTTGCAAGATAAAGTATATCAATGGCCTATTCCTGAAGAAAAAGTGGATCTGACAAAATTTAGCGACTATAGCGCCCTTGGAAATTATGAAAGCTCTATGGCAAAGGCTATTTTCAAAGGCTATTTGGGGGGGTTTTTAAAGGGTTATACGGATAATACTTTAAAGCCAAGTTCCCCGATTACCTATCAAGAAGTGGTATACATTATGAGGCGGATTAAGGGAGATGACAACTTTGGATGGGAAGATGTAGCTGAAAAAATGAATACTGAAAAAGGAATCTTATCTAAGGGTCTAGAGAATATAGAAGGGTTTATTACAAAAGCTGAGGCGGTATACCTTTTGTATCACTTTAAATAATTGTTATCTGATAGTTAATCGTTTCAATTTACTTTTCGACAATTGGTAAATATAGGTTGTAATAATACTTATTGGATATTATTATTGAATTATATGAGAACTTTTGTCGGAGGTTTATGATGTGGAAATTGAAACTGAAAGAAAAGGGGTTTACATTAATAGAGGTAATAATAAGTATTTCAATTTTTGGTATTTTAGCCATACCCTTAACTTCCATGCTTCATTTTACAATGAAAACAAATCAGCATTCAAAGGAAATATTCATAGCCAGTCAATTGGCTCAGAGTAACATGGAAAGGCTAAAAGTTTCTGAAAATCTTAATAATGAAACGATGACTTCAATAGATAATAATACCTCTTTACACGTTGAAACGATAGTAAGTGTTCAAGAAAAAGCATCGTTTGAAGCATTTCCTCTCTATAAAATAACAGTAATTGTCAAGGACAAGAATGGTTTTAAAGAATTGATCCGCTTGGTAAGCCTAGAGATGATAGAGTAAACAGGAGGAACTTGATGAACAG
>JAGXRU010000159.1 GCA_018335765.1 Alkaliphilus sp. | reverse complement strand
GGTTGTTTCGGACATTCTTTTGGCAGCTCTACCCGTGGGAGCAGCAAGCAAAACCCTCGCACCCATAAGCTGAAACACCTTGATTATTGCTAGGGTGGTGGTGGTTTTTCCTGTACCTGGCCCTCCTGTAAGCACCATGAATTTGGAGGTAGTAGCCGTCTTAATGGCATCTTTTTGAACATCATCATAACTTATTTTATGCTCCTTTTGAATGCTTTCAATAATACCGTCCACATCCACTGCATGATATACACTCTCCGTAGACAGAATATCTTTTATTCTCTTTGCTGTACCCAGCTCACTGTAAAAAAATGGTGGCAAAAATATTGCATCACCCTCATCAAGAATAACTGTTTTTTCCTCTATAACCTTCTCTAGTGTTGTTTCAATCAAGGGCTTTTCAAGTTCCAACATCTTTTCAGTCTCTTGCAGAAGCTGTTCCCTTGTAGCAAAGCAATGACCGTCATTTGAAAGCTCGTTTAGCACATACACAATTCCTGATCGACAGCGCTCAAATGAGTTCTTGTCAAAGCCCATCTGCTGTGCAATTTTATCGGCGGTCTTAAAGCCAACACCCCAGATATCATCTGCCAATCTATAAGGATTGGCCTTTACTATTTCAATGCTTTCATTTCCATAGGTCTTATAGATTTTTACTGCATAGGCGGTCGATACTCCATTACTCTGCAAAAACAGCATAACATTCTTAATTTCCTTTTGCTCCTGCCATGCCTTTTTTATTAAGTCCACTCGCTTTTGTCCGATACCCTCAACCTTGACTAAATAGTCGGCTTGCTCCTCCAATACCCTCAAGGTATCTTCTTTGAAGTGTTGGACTATTCTCTTTGCATACACAGGTCCAATGCCCTTAACAAGCCCGCTTCCCAAATATTTTTCAATCCCTGCAGCTGTCGCAGGAATGGTTTCACGATAATCTTGGGCAGAGAACTGTTTTCCAAACTTGCTATCCATCTTCCATTCACCCTTAAGTCGAATAACAGATCCGACATTGACACCCGCAAGACTCCCTACAACTGTTATAAGGTCAACAAAACCCTTGGATTTTATTTTAATCACGCTAAAACCATTTTCTCTATTTTCATACGTGATTCTTTCAACTACGCCACTCAAATATTCCATCTGTACTCCCGCCTAAAAGTATTTTACTTTCAAAGGTATAAGGGTAATGTCTTAATTTTATCAGAAAATTCAGACTTTGTGAATTTGTCAAAATCAATCTTTGCTTATTATTTCTTGTTCTTTTTTGATTTTAAAAATGCCTTGATTTTATATTCCGCTGAATAGATTATTGCATTTCGTTATTTAACTTATAGATCATTTTTAAAAATTATTTGTATTTTAATTCCATTTTTTAAAATTTAAGTTAAACTAAGCTAAATATAGGATAATTGATGCAGCTCTGCACCTTAATATATGTTGTTAATTCCGATAGATATATTTAAATATACGACATCATCAATCTTAAAACTGTCATTACTTGAGTTAACGTTTAAAATCACCTGGTCCTTTACACTTACTTTGTACAAAGTTACTTTCCCTGCATATTTTCTATCAGTTATTTTTCCCTGTATATTTGTTTTATCCTTAAGTAGTTGTATTTGGTCATATTTTACCATTAAAAGTGCTTGTTTTTTATCATTAGCTGCTACCTCAAATTCACCCAAGGTACTATAGAAAATTCCATCCTTAACTTCTCCGTCCAAATAATTTGCTTCTCCTATGAAATCAGATAATTCCTTCGTTCGTGGTCTATTATAAATCTCCACTGGAGTATCAAATTGATGTAATTTACCATTTATTATTACTGCCACTCTGTTAGACATAATAAAAGCTTCTTCTTTGTCATGAGTTACCAAAATAGCTGTAAACCCGAGTTTTTTTTGTAAATCCAGTACAAATTCTCTCATAATTTCTTTCAAGTTTGTATCTAAATTTGAAAAGGGTTCATCTAGCAGCAATACTTTAGGCAAGAGCAACAAAGCTCTAGCGAGGGCTACTCGTTGCTTTTGCCCACCCGAAAGTTCAAAGGGGTAATTATTGCCCTTGTCCTCCAGCTGCATTAGCTCCAACATTTCTACTGACCGTCTTCTTCTTTCACTTTTAATTATACCTCTTACCTTAAGTCCAAATTCAATGTTTTGATAGATTGTCATATGTGGAAATAACCCACAATCTTGAAATACAATTACAGCATTTCTTTTATTGCTTTCTACATTAGTATAATCTACTTCATTAAAATAAATCTTACCATTATCAGGGTGTTCTAATCCTGCTATAATCTTGAGCAATGTTGTTTTTCCACAGCCCGAAGGCCCTAGCAAAGACACTAATTCCCCTTCTTTTATTTCTAGGTTTATATTATTTAGAACCTTTAAGTTATCAAATGATTTGCTTATATCTTGAATTTTTAAATTTGCCAAATTTCATATCTCCTATATGTAAAATAACCCCTGAAGGCTATAATATTTTCTAATAATTTTCTCAATAATTACTAACGAACTAAGTGCTGCAATTATAAATATTAAGCTATACACAGATGCTACCTGTATCTCTCCACTTTGTATGTATGGTATAAACAGCATTGGAATTGTTATAATTTCTCCACCTCCTATAAAAAAGGTAGTAATATATTGACTTAGTGAAATTATAAAACTAATTATAGATGCTGATAATATACCAGGCATGATCATAGGTATGGTTATTCCTGTAAATATTTGGAAGCTTGTTGCACCTAAAGTGCTCGCTTGCTTTTCATATTTATCCCCAACAATTTCAAATACATTTATAAGTATTTTTATAGCATAGGGCAAGGTAAAAATTATATGTATAATAGTTACCCCAAGAAATGTTCCTGAAAGCCCATATCTAATCATAGAAATGTGTATTCCTGTAGTAATAGTAATAGTTGGAACTATCAGTGGCAGTAAGACTAAGGTTTTAAAAAAATTCTTTCCTTTAAATCTATATAGCGTCAAAGCTCTGGCC
>JAGXRU010000158.1 GCA_018335765.1 Alkaliphilus sp. | reverse complement strand
CTCGTCTCCATCTACATAATATACACCAAATCCTCCGCCTAAATTCAATTCTTCCGTTATGAAGGCACAATCCCGCTGCATTTTAGCCAAAAAACCAATCATAACTTTTGCAGCATTATGGAAAGATTTTTCTTCAAATATTTGAGACCCTATATGACAATGAAAACCCTTAAGGCTAATGTAGTCACTTTTTTGACAAAATCCAATAATTTCACATAAATCTTCATCATATATAGACTCACCGAACTTTGAGTCATGCATGGCAGTCTGAATATATTCGTGGGTATGGGCTTCAATACCAGGATTTACTCTTAATAAAACTCGTATTTCTTTATTTAATTGTTTGCAAAGTTTTTCAAGCCTCGCAATTTCATGTCTATTGTCTACTATGATCCTCCCGACACCTACCTTTAGAGCCATAATTAGTTCACTATCAGTTTTATTGTTTCCATGAAAATAAATCCGTTCCATAGGAAAACCCGCTGCCACAGCTGTAAAAAGTTCACCTCCGGATACCACATCCAGACTCAGCCCTTCTTCCTCAATCAACTTACACATTGCTATGTTTAAAAAGGCTTTAGATGCATAAATAACTTCCGTGGATAAATGTTCATGTCTGAAGCTATTTTTAAATCCTCTGCATTTTTCTCTGATATGTTCCTCATCCATTACATACAGCGGTGTACCAAACTCTCTAACCAGATCCGCTGCCTTACATCCTCCTATGAGCAATTGTCCCTGTTCGTCAGTGTTCATTTTTCCTTGTAACTTCACAGTCTTCATCTCCTTCTAACAACTGTACTAAGTTGCAACCACATTAAGAATAAAAAATATAGAAAAGCAGCCAGAGAGCAAAAGGTACTCACGGCTGCTTAACAGACATCAGAATACAGCTTTTACCCCTTGTGAGATAGCGCGCCCACCGAAGATCTGGGTAATCTTCAGCGACAGTACCATACTTATTCAGTATGGTCCCAACAGAGTAGGTCTAGGGATCCTATCTGCTTCGGCGATGATCCCTTTCTCACACTATCCAAAATATCCCTAGATATCTAGCGTGATACTTATGATTCATCGCAGCCTCTATAACACAATATAGCTTTTAAGTATAAATATTTATTTCTATGTATCTTAACACTCATGGCTATTATTGTCAATCAAATTTCTCTGCTATGTCTAGCTGATATTCATAAGCCATTTTATTAATTGTGAATGAAAGAAAAAGAAAAGCAATGCTCTAAATAGAATATTTATGACATATATTTATCAATCTTTTGCATATTTATAACTGCTCACTCCCACAACATGCTGCAAATCAGTATATTCAGGGCTTCTATTTTATCACAAAATTCTACCATTTATTGAAATGCATACAGCATGTATGTTATACTTGGTGTAGTTTTTATAATTCATTATCATTTTATAAAAGAGGAGGATTATTTTATGGAAAAAACGGCAAGAAAGATTACATTTGGAGCAGCTATGTTGGTAATCGCATTTCTGGTTGCAGGATTAATAGCTACTCTGACATTGTGGGGCGGAGATCCACATATGCCGATTATGGCTGCAGCAGTTTTTGCAGCGATTGTCGCAATCAGAGCGGGACACAAGTGGCAAGACATTGAAAACGGTATGCTTAATACCATCAGAATGTCTATGCAGGCAATTCTTATACTGGCAATTATTGGTTCTATTATAGGCACTTGGATAGTAGCCGGTGTTGTGCCTACTATGATTTATTATGGGCTTCAAATATTGTCTCCCGGAATATTCCTTTTAGCTGCCTGTATCCTCTGTTGCATCGTTTCTCTGGCAACTGGCAGTTCTTGGACAACTGCAGGAACAGTCGGTATAGCTCTAATAGGAGTTGGAGGCGGTCTTGGTATACCTTTGCCGATGGTTGCCGGTGCAATAGTATCCGGTGCATACTTTGGTGACAAAATGTCTCCTCTGTCTGATACAACAAATCTAGCACCTGCCATGGCTGGTGCGAACCTGTTTGACCATGTAAGACACATGTTTTTCACCACTGGACCGAGTTTAGTGATAGCACTTGTCCTATATGGAATACTTGGTATGAGATATGCCGGCAAAGAATTAGATGTAACAGCAATCAATGAATTGTTAGGAGCTATGTCAGCACAATTCACCATTAGTCCTTTGCTTTTAATTCCACCAATAGCAGTTATTATAATGGTAGTTTTAAAGGTTCCTGCTATTCCCGGATTGATAGGCGGAGTAGTATTAGGAGGCGCCTTTGCCGCCATATTCCAAGGGGCTGGAATGAGTGCTATTATAGATGCTGCTCATTACGGATATGTTTCTGAAAGTGGTATAGAAGCTGTTGATTATCTGTTAAGTCGTGGTGGTCTTGATGGTATGATGTGGACTGTTTCTCTGATCTTAATAGCTATGTCCTTTGGCGGTGTAATGGAAAGTACCGGTATGCTTCAGGCAATTGCCGAAAAGATTCTTTCTTTTGCCAAGAGTACAGGTTCTTTAGTACTGTCGACAGTCTGCACTTGTATCTTTGTAAACATTGTAGCCGGAGATCAATATTTGTCATTAGTACTTCCTGGAAGAATGTTCAAGCCGATGTATGATGAAAAACGTTTACATCCTAAAAACCTGTCAAGGGTATTAGAAGATGCAGGTACTTTATCATCAGCTCTGATCCCGTGGAATACCTGCGGTGCCTTTATGATGAGTACATTGGGTGTTCACCCATTTGCATATCTGCCTTATGCATTCTTGAATTTGATAAACCCTATTATTTCTGTGTTTTATGGTTATACTGGCATTACCATGGAATATCTTCCAGAGGAAGGCGCTCAAAAAACTCAATAACATTGCATATAGGCCCTCATACATTACATATGAGGGCTTATATTTTCATTATTTAGCATAAAAAATGCTCTAGTATTTCTTATTCAACTACTTGTATAATACTTAATTTTCTTCTAAAGTTTTTTTCAAATTCCACATTGCTCTTCATGGCTGCCAATATTTCAAGTTCAGGTGAGTTTATAGCCTTCAGAGAGATCTGTATTTGCTTATCTGTTATAATGCAAAATAATTTTTCTACACTACCGGATTCATTTCTATCTAGCATTTCACTTATTCTTAAGAATACTGCCAACTGACAAACTTTTTTATAGTCCAACCTATTCATAAGCATACCGTAATCCTTCCAGTCAGTTTTGAATTCCATGTTCCTATGCATACCTACAATAATTGCGCACATTACCAATTCCCTGTTTCTCAAACCATTAATTCTTGAATTCAAAAGCAAATAAAAACTGTGCCTATGATGATTGTAGTAATCGACATACATACCTATATCGTGAAGCAAAGCACTAACCGACAATAGTTTCCTCTCTCCTTTTCCCATTTTGTGGATATCACAAGTCTGATCAAATATGGACAATGCCAGTTTTTCTACATGTTTGGCATGTTCTTTATTAATTTCATAATTATGTAATATATTCTCCACGCTGTGATAAAGCACATCATCAATTCTTGTCTTATCTTCGCCGAATTCTTCAAGATAATGCTTATAAAAAACCCCTTCTCGCAAGCCATTACCACTAATAATGAGTCGGTCTGTTTTCATGCAATTCAAAACAGCCTTGACAGGGACTAAGCCTCCTACAATTATATCTGCACGTTCCTTACCTACTCCCGGAATTTTATTTCTTTCTTCGTTGTCCTGTGCTTTAATTACTTCTTCATAGGCGTTATTAACCTCTTTTATGGTCATTTGATAGTTATGCAAGCTCTCCAAAGGAAAGCCTATTCTTTTTCTATCTATCTTTGCAAGGGTTCTTACAGAACCTCCCAATCCTACAAGCGGAAGCTTTTTTGTATTTTTGAACCATTTTACAGTCTTTAATTGATCCATAAAAAACTTATATATTTTTTCTGGTTTTTCCTGTGAATACTTCTCTTTTCCTATAAACATTTCACTTAGACTGACAGCACCATAAGGAATGCTAACAGATTCTATCAATTCTCTATCCCGAACCCAAACTAGTTCTGTACTTCCTCCCCCCACATCAATAATAACAAAATCATTTATTGACATGGTATTTATAACCCCTAAGTAGTCATAATAAGCTTCGTCTTCCCCAGAAATTACTTTGATATCAAAGCCAGTTTCATTCTTTATTTTATTCAAAAATTCCTCACTATTGCTTGCATTCCTTACAGCGGCTGTGGCGAAAACATATGTCTTGTCAACCTGTTGAGAATCTATAAGGCTTTTAAACATATTTAGTGTGTGTATCGTTCTCTGAATTGGCTCGGATTTCAAAGTCCTATCTGCTCCCATATTTTCACTTAGCCTTACCATTTCCTTTCCTTGGTCTATCATTTTATAAGAACCGTTTTCATAAATCTTCATAATAATTATTCTAATTGAGTTAGATCCCACATCAATAATCGCTACTTTTTTGCTATTCAATTTCTTCACCTTCTATAAAATAACTTTGAGAATCCATGGACTTTTTTCCTCTCCTGTTAACTTTGCGATATATTTCATCGGCACCTAATAATCTAGCCTTCACATTATCCTCTAAAAATTTATCTAGTATCCTACATATCCTATCCTTAATTTTATTGCTTTCAATAGGGAATAACAACTCAACCCTTCGATCAAGATTTCTTGCCATCCAATCCGCACTGGATAGATAGATGTCTTCGAAGCCATTATTGAAAAAATAAAATATCCTGCTGTGCTCTAAAAATCTTCCCACAATACTTCTGACAGTTATATTGTCACTCACACCAGGAATCCCTGTCTTTAAACAACAGATACCCCTAACAATCAAATCAATCTTAACTCCCAAAGCAGAAGCCTTATACAATGCTGTAATAATTTCTTGATCTGATAAGGAATTCATTTTGGCGATAATCCTTGCTTTTTTTCCTAGCTGTGCCTGACACATTTCATTATTAATTAATGTTAAAAACTTTTCCCTCAATCCAATGGGAGCTGCCTCTAATTTCAGCCATCTAGGATTCTCGGAATATCCAGACAGCATGTTAAATACCGTTGAGGCATCCTCAGCAAAGTATTCATCACAGGTAAACAATCCCATATCAGTATAATACTTAGCTGTTATATCATTATAATTTCCTGTTCCCAGATGTATATATCTTTTAATTATATTTTGTTCTTTTCTAACCACGAGTATTATCTTAGCGTGAGTTTTTAGTCCTACCAGACCATAGATTACATTACAGCCCGCTTGTTCAAGCTTTTTAGCCCATAAAATATTATTTTCTTCATCGAATCTTGCTTTTACCTCTATCAATACAGTGACTTCCTTACCGCTTTCAGCTGCGTGAGCCAAAGCCTTAACAATAGGAGAGTCCCCACTAACCCGATACAGTGTCTGTTTTATGGCTAGAACACTAGGGTCCTCCGATGCTTTTTGTACAAATTCGGTTACTGGATCAAAAGAATCATAGGGATGATGGAGAAAAATATCTGTTTTTGAAATAGAGTCAAAAATATCTTCTTCCTCTGATAAACTCCAATAGGTTTTAGGTTTATGTACTGAATACCGAAGGTTTTCGTATCCTTCAAAGTCATATATTTTCATCAAAAACGTCAAATCCATAGGACCATTTATGTAATAAATATCATCCTTACGAACCTCCAACGAATCTTTTAAAATATGAACAAGGCGACTGTCCATACCTCTTTTTATTTCTAGTCTTATGACAGCTCCCCATTTTCTCTTCTTTAAAGATTTTTCAATTTCCATGAGCAAGTCTTCAGCTTCGTCTTCTTCCAGACCCAAATCAGCATTTCTTGTTATTCTGTAGGGATAGGAGCAAATAATTTCTGTCCCATCAAACAATGTATTCAAATTCATTGTGATAATCTCTTCCAACAAAATAAAAATTTTTTTTCCTTGTATTTTAGAAGGTACCTCTACTAATCGTGGTAGTAGAGAAGGCATTTGTACCGTGGCAAAAATGGTTTCATTCTCCTCTCCCCTTAATAAAATAGCTATATTTAGGCTCTTGTTTAATATGAG
>JAGXRU010000157.1 GCA_018335765.1 Alkaliphilus sp. | reverse complement strand
TGTTCAACTGTCATTCCATCTGGTTCATAGGCTTTAATAAATTCTGGCATCTTTTTCAATTGTTCAATAATCTTTTGATCCACTGGATTGTCTATGCGATTTACCACTTCAATATCCGAATTAACAAAACGCTTAATCCACTTGCTAGGTATGGTTAAGGACATATCTGCACCAATAAATTCTGACCACTGGTGATGATTTCTATAGGCAGCAGCCAACAATTGTGTTCTATAGCCTTTTTCCTTATAAATTTTGTAGGCATTTTTCATAACAGCTACACCAGCCCATTCTAGGCATACCGGATCTACAATGATATTATCTTTATCCGCCACAGCCTTTAGCCAATCATCAGTTCTACCGACCATTATAGTACAAACAGGATGCATCCAGCTGGTGTCTTTGCCTTCTTGCTCTCTTTTCTTTAAGCCTCTTTCCACAGCCTCTGCTACCGCTACCGCTTGGGCTACTGTAAAGCTTACCGTGGCATTAATACTTACTCCTCGATATGTCATTTCCTCATAGGCTTCAATACCTGCTTTAGTAGTTGGAGCTTTAACCTGCATATTAGGAGCTAGGCTATTAAAATGAACTGCCTGTTGAACCAACAGTTTTGGATCTCTAAAATATTTTGTGTTAGTCTGAATAGAGATTCTCCCAGCTTGTCCCTTTGATTCTTCATAAATAGGTTCTAATAGTTTTGCACCAGCTACAGCCATCTCCTCATTTAGCTTCCATGCAATATCATCCTCTGTTGCAAAAGGCATTTCTATTACAAGTTCTTTAATTCTGTCCTTATACAAATTTATCTCTTTCTTTAGAACTTCCCCAACGATTACTGGGTTAGTTGTTGCACCCACAGCACCATGCTCTAATGCGTATTGTAGCTCAGCGATGGAACAGGAATCATTCCAAAAAGCTGTTGGTGTTGTGCTTGCCATTTGGTGCATTGGGCTTTTAAATTGTTTTTCACTCATTGTCTTTCCTCCAATTTTTATTCTCACTTTACTGGCTAATTTAATAGAGCAAATCATTGTAATTGTTCATATTTATTAGCTTCTATGTAAATTTATTTACAAAAACCTTAACTAAGCAGTGTATAATGCAAATTTCCTTTTGCTCTACTATTTTATTATACAATACTTTTATTCAACTTCAAGTGTTAAGCTGTAATTGTTCGAAAATTTTTTCTATTAAGATATGTACAACACATAAGCTTTAGAACATGCCTTATTAGTATGATCTGGCCTTAACAATATTTTCTTTTAGGTTCTTGTAAGCTCCTTGAATTCTTTCACTCTCTGATACTTCAGCCACCCCTACTCTCCACCATGAATTGTACTTATGAATCATGGTTTTTGGAAGTACCTTTATGTCAATCAGTGTAGAAACAGTTTGTTTTCTTACGTCAATCAAAGCTGCTTTTAGTTCCTGTATTGTTTTTACTGTATAGGTTTTACAGCCATAAGAAGCAGCATTCATGGCAAAGTCTACTGGTACAAAGCCTCCATCTAGCTTGCCTGTTTTTTCGTTTCTATATCTAAATTCAGTGCCAAAGCTATCCATTCCATGCTCTAACTGTAGATTGTTGATACAACCAAAGGTCATGTTGTCCAGTAGGATAACGTTTATTTTTGTTTTTTCTTGTATGGATGTTGGAAGCTCTGAATGAAGCATCATATAAGATCCGTCTCCAACAAATGTATAGACTTCTTTGTTAGGCTCTGCCCACTTTACTCCAAGGGCTGCATTTACTTCATATCCCATACAGGAGTATCCGTATTCCATGTGATAGGTGTTTTCACCTTTTGCTCTCCATGCTCTTTGCAGATCTCCTGGTAAGCTTCCAGAAGCTCCTACTACGATATCATTTTTTGTGAGCATTTCATTTAAAACACCTAATACTCTGGATTGTGTTAAGCAGGAGCCTGTGATCTCTTGGAATTCTTCAAATAATTTTTCTCTGTCTATATCATCTGATATTTCTGGTACGAATCCTTCTCCTGTGTATTCTACTGCGTAGACTCTATCAATTTCGGCTATCAAGGCTTCTCTGGCTTCTTTTATTTCATTTTTATATGCTGATTTGTAGCCTGTTTTTTCTAGTTCATTTGTTAATACTGTTAATGCTGCTTTTGCATCGGCCACTACTTTTACTGCATCTAGTTTATACGCATCAAATTCTGCTACGTTGATGTTTACGTAGTCTACTTCTGGATTTTGGAACAACCATTTTGATGATGTGGTAAAGTCTGTATATCTTGTTCCCACTCCTATTACTAGATCTGCGTCTTTTGCTAGAGTATTTGAAGCTAGGCTTCCTGTTTCCCCTAGACCACCACAGTTTAATTCATGGGTCCATACCACAGCACTTTTACCTGCCTGTGTTTCTCCGAATGGAATGTTGAATTTTTCTGCAAATTGCTTGAAGATCTCCGCTGCTTCTGAATAACGTACTCCACCACCGCAGATAAGCATTGGCTTTTTCTTTTTAGAGATTAATTCCACTACATCTTGGATCATTTCTGCTGTTGCAGGTCTTCTTTCGATTCTATGAACTCTCTTTTTGAAGAAGTATTCTGGATAGTCATAAGCTTCTCCTTGAACATCCTGTGGGAGTGCTAAGGTTACAGCTCCTGTATCAGCGGGATCTGTTAATACTCTCATGGCATTGATACAGGCAGACATTAATTGTTCAGGTCTATTAATTCTATCCCAGTATTTGCTTACTGCCCTAAAAGCGTCATTGGTGCTTATGGTTAAATCATAGAATTGCTCGATTTGCTGCAGCACAGGATCCGGTTGTCTTGTGGCATACACATCTCCAGGAAGAAATAGCACTGGAACTCTATTAGCTGTTGCAGTAGCGGCAGCAGTTACCATGTTTGCAGCTCCTGGTCCTACTGATGATGTACAGGCATAGATCTGTTTTCTATGAAGTTGTTTAGCGAAACCCATGGCAGCATGTGCCATACCCTGCTCGTTTCTTCCCTGATGTACAATCAAGTCCCCTGAATCCTGCTCTAAGGCTTGACCTATACCTAATACATTTCCATGCCCAAAGATAGTAAAAATGCCCTTCACAAATTTTATTTCTTTGCCATCAACTTCAACATATTGGTTGTCAAGAAATTTAATAAGGGCTTGAGCCATTGTTAATCTTACACTTTTCATTTAATCCCTCCTTTTGGCAGATTTAAAAATGGTGTGGTATATTGAGTAATAGGAATCTCTTCTTTGTGTTACTACTTAGAGATTCCCATTTTTATCATTTTTAAAATGAATTTTTATTTTTGGAAAAGTGAGTGAGTTTACAATATCTGATAAACCCTCTGTGTTTAGAAACTCATAGTCTGCTTTAATGCATCTACTGATGTTTTAATACCAGCTTCTACGGACATGGTCAAGTCTTCCATCTCTAGAGATACATGATCATCATAACCCATCATTTTTACAACAGAGAAGAATTCTTTCCACCATTGTAGATCTTTACCGCAACCAACTGCAACGTAGTTCCATGCACGATTTGAACAATCATCAATTTCTTTAGTTTCAACTAACCCGTTCACATCAGCAATACCTCTTTCAATTCTTGCATCTTTTCCATGTACATGATGGATTGCACTTCCTAAAGCTCTAGCTGATTGTATTGGGTCTGCTCCCATA
>JAGXRU010000156.1 GCA_018335765.1 Alkaliphilus sp. | reverse complement strand
ATAATAATAGAATTGCCAGTATAACACTTATGATCAAGCCAGATATTACGGACACTACTAAAATTTTCTTACAACCTCTAACGTTTTTTAAAGAAAGATCATGTGCCACTAATTTTGAAACAGCTATTGGAATTCCAGCAGAAGTAAAGGTTATTAGAGTCATCAAAATTGGATATACCAAATGAAAAAGTCCAATTCCCTCTGAACCTATCATCCTTGATAAAATCACCTTATATGAAAAACCAAAGAGTCTTACAATGAAATTGACAATTATTAGTAAAAATGTTCCATACAGAAATGAATTTTTGATCATAGAAATCTCCTCTTGGTTGACTTGACCTTCGGTATATTATAAATATTCTATTATTTTTGTTATATTACAGGTAATTAAGGTATAAAGAATCCGAAGAATCAATATTAAGCAAAAATATTTATCGAAACCTTCAATATTTAAAGGATTATAAAGGTGTTTGTTGAATAAATATATAATAGAAAGAATATTGTTAAAATTCAATCAAAACAGGAGGGGACAAATGAGATCAAATCTAACAATATCTGTTCAAGACGATTTAAAAGATATAGTTACGGCACTTAGAGAGATAGGACACAATGTTATTACTACTCACGAAGTAAATAAAGATACGTCGGTATTTATTTTGTCTAATGTAGATGAGGATTGGGAAGAATTGAGATCTATTGAATGGATGAGCTTTGAAGATAATGATTGTGTTCTGACAATGAATGCATCTAAATTAACTTTAGAGGAGATTGTTGAGACTATTGAAAAGGTTTCAAAGAGCAAATCATTTAAAGTTGAAAAAGCAAAGAAAATTAAAATTTCTGTTGAAGAAGGACTAAGTGAAATCAAGGCTGTGTTAATAGAAAATGGATATGATGTGATTCCTTTATATAAAGTAGATACTGAAGTGGTGGCGATGATTTTTTCAGGGGTCGATGAAGATAGGGAAAGCATTTCAACCTATCAAATGAGACAATATGGTGAATCAAAGTTTGTTTTAACTATGAATGCTTCTAGGATGAATACGAATGAAATTATAGAAACAATTAATAAATTGTTTAAGCGATGATAATCAAAATTGACTTGGCTAAGGTGCGTCCTTAGCTTTTGTTATTAGAACATATTTAAGCTAGCGGATAAAAAAATAATAATAACACAACATGTGAGCAGGGTAAATATAAAAAAACTTACACATGTCCAGATTAATGATAATATTAAATTGTGAGTTGGTGAGGAGGGGGTTCAAGGGTGGAAAATGTTACTTATCTTGTTTGTATACCTAAGGGGGCATTGTATTATTGTGCAAATAAAATACAAAATTTTCTTTGGAATAAATATAATTTAGGACCCCTTTTACCAGAGCTTCACCTAACGATTGATGCTTATTATTATGAAGATGCTGTAGGTTTAGAGTCTATTAAATATTCAATAGGTGATATTCTTAAAGATATTGAATCATTTGAAATCAATTCAAACGGTTTTAGTTATATGCCCGAGCCTTACAATTGCATCACAGTCCATATCGTAAAGGATCAAAAATTAAAGAGTATATATGAGTATATACATATATCAATGCAGGAAAGAGGTTTTAAAACAAGGGAATTTACTTCGGAAGAAATAGTTTTTCATATTAGTCTAGCAGGAATACATGGAAGAAAATGGAGTTTGGCAGAAAGCAAAAATGCCTGGAGGGATATTAGAAATTTTCAACTTCAAGAGCCATCCTTAATAAACGAATTTCAATTATGGCTACCAGATCAGCATCAACCAGAGGAGAGATTAATAACCAGTTATAAATTAAGATAAGATTCTACCGTAACAAGTCAAAAGAGCGGTTGCAGGGGATGAAATCCCCTGCCTGCTTTCAGGAAGGTGCTCAGACAGCATCGAAGATGCCTTTTTACTTTCAAGGCGTCTTTTTTGTTTTAGAAATTAAATATAGAAAAAGCATTGACTTTAAAGCTAAAAGGTATTAGAATTATTTTATAATTTAGTGCGGTAAAGCGATAAAGCGATGAAGTTAAAAACTTGGTATTGAAAGCTGGTGTTAACATGAAAAACAAAATATTTATGCCACAAGGAGTAGAGGATACTCATTATAATCAACTCGAAATAAAGGAAAATGCAACTGCAAGTTTTAAGGATATTTGTAAAGTTCACGGATATAGACAGGTTTTGACACCTACTTTGGAATATTATGATTTGTTTACTGATGGTACTATTCATAAAGATAATATGTTTAAGTTAATCGATGGCGATGGAAAGATATTGGTACTCAGACCAGATGTTACAACACCTATAGCAAGAATGGTGGCTACTAACTATAAAGAAGCTTCCGGATATTTAAAATTTTCATATGTATCTAATGTATTCAGAATCAATGATGAACAATCTGGAAATAAGAGAGAGTTTGTACAGGGAGGAATAGAAAATATAGGTGATTGCAAACCTGATTCAGATGCCGAGGTGATTTCTTTAGCAATCAAAAATTTGCTTAATTGGGGTATAAATGAATTTAAAATTGATTTAGGGCATGTGGGGTTTTTGAAATCTGCGACTGATGTGAAGATAACTATGGAAGATAAAAAACATATATTCAATCTTATTGAAAATAAAAATCAGGGTGAATTATGTTTGTTGTTAGAAAATCTAAATATTTCGGAAGATATAAAAAAGAAAATCATTCAACTTCCGTTTCTTTACGGACGCCCAAAGGACGTACTTGAGAAGGCTGAAAGCTTAGTTTGGAATGATAGGATGCACTCATCTTTACAGAACCTGAAAGAAGTTTATTCTATTTTGTGTGAATATGGATATGAACAATATATAAGTGTTGATTTAGGAATGAATAGCCACATCAATTACTATACAGGGTTAATATTTAAAGGCTATGTAAGCCGTTATGGAAAGGCTGTTTTAAGCGGTGGCAGATACGATGATTTGTCTAGTCATTACGGACATCATCTTCCAGCTACAGGGTTTGGGATAAACATTGATGAACTATTGGAGGCGATGAAAATGTTTGGATTG
>JAGXRU010000155.1 GCA_018335765.1 Alkaliphilus sp. | reverse complement strand
TTATAATTTCAGCATCATTTTGGGACAATCTTTGTTCATATAATACTTCTTTAGATTTTCCCATAACTATCATAGCACCATTATATGTAATAAACGGCAGATCTAAACTAAGCTCACTGTTGAGATATTCCACGCCTTGTATTGATCTTCCAGAGCATATTACAAATACTATTCCACTATCAACGGCGGTCTTTATAGCATTCTTTGTTACCTCAGTTATAGTTCCATTACTATCAAGCAACGTCCCGTCAATATCTACAGCTATCAGTTTATATTTCATCTTCTTACTCCTCCATTGCGGATATTATTGCAAATGCTTATACCCATAGTATAACATAAGTAGAAATGATGATTATGATTATTGTGGAGTATTCATAAAAAATCACCTGTTTTATTAATACAAGTGATTTTTTATTCATGCATTTTTATTTAATAATCACAACTGTATATGCTCCTATTTTTTATCAACCTCCAAAACTGTTTGCAATAGTACATTTATGCCTCTCCAGCACTCTTCAACAGATGTGAATTCCAGCTCGCAATGGCTGTGTCCATCTTTGCTTGGAACGAAAATCATAGTAGTAGGTATCATGTCAGCGACATACTGTGCATCATGTCCCGCACCACTGTACATTTTTTTACTTGTATAACCAAATGCATCCGCACTTTTCTGAACTAAGCCAACTAATTCTTCATTGAAGTTCACTGTTTTACGTGCCCATGCTTCTTGATACTTAACTTCGCATTTATCAAATTCTTTAGGCATATTTTTGATGACTTCAACAACCTGCTTAATGACTTCTGGATTCTGATGCCTTGCATCTAACGAAAAGTCTACATGATCAGGAATAACTGTATGAATATTTGGGTGGCAAATGATATTGCCTGTTGTGTAAACAAGATTGCTGTCAAGTTTGTCAAGTTCTGTATGTAGATACTTAAGAGCAGAAGCCGCGGCCAACAGGGCATCTCTTCTATATGCCATAGGCGTAGTTCCAGCATGGTCAGACTGTCCATAAGTCCTAATTCTATAGTTAACCATTCCTAAAACGCCAACAACAACACCAATTTCCTTCTTTTCAGCTTCAAGCACAGGACCCTGTTCGATGTGCAACTCTAGCATAGCCATGTAATCATTAGGATTTAATCTATTTGCTTCGTCACCTGCATATCCGCTCTGTTCCAAAGCTTCTCCAAACGTCTTCCCCTCCGGACTCTTTGAAGCCAGTATCTTATCTTTGAGAAATTTACCGCAAACAACGCCTGAAGACATCATTGCAGGAGGATACAGCGATCCTTCTTCATTGGTCCATATCATAGCTGTTATGGGATGCCTATGAGGGATTTTTTCTATAGCAATCGTTTCCACTACTTCCATTGCTGATATAACTCCCAAAATACCATCATAATTACCACCATTTCTGACAGAATCACAATGTGATGCCATTACTATTCTAGGAAGTCCCGGTTCTGTTCCGGGAAGCGTTGCATACATATTCGCCATATCATCGGTTACGGTTTCTACACCAACTGCCTTCATCCTCTTAACAAATTCTGCTCTTGCCTGAAGTGCTTCATCAGACAAAGAAAATCTTGTGATCCCTCCATTTCCGGCATCACCAAATGTAGCAAAAGTTTCTATTTTGTTTTGAATTCTGTCTTTGTTGCAAGTATACATATCACTAACCCTCCATCTTATCAATTATATTTTAATAACTGTCATTTCGTTTTTTATGTAAAAGTCATCATCTACTAAAATATTAATTAATCGAACTTGCTTTGTCAATGCTCGCTGTCATATATTTTGAGAGCCTTATAAACCTTTTCAAATTCTTGCTCAGACTCTAAGAAAACGTCAACAATCAGAGGATCAAATTGTTTCCCTCGACCTTGAATTATAATATCGCAGGCTTTTTCATGGGAATATGTTTCTTTGTATACTCGTTTCGACCTCAAGGCATCATACACATCAACCAAAGCCATTATCCGAGCTGATAAAGGGATCTCCTCGGCGATTAAGCCTTCAGGATAACCGCTTCCATCCCATTTTTCATGATGCGACTGTGCTATTTCAATGCCCATCTTAATAAAATAATTGTCAGGGTGCTTTTTATTTACTTCCTTTAATGTATTACTCCCTATTACTGTATGTTGTTTCATTCTCTCAAATTCTTCAGCTGTAAGCTTGCCAGGCTTTAGCATAATGGCATCTTCAATTCCCACCTTACCTATATCATGTAATGGGCTGGCTTTTTGAATGTTTTCAACAAATTCTGGATTAATTTCATTCTTATACTTGTTATCAATGCTTAACTTTTCAACTAATAGCTTGCAAAAAACTTGTACACGCTCTAAATGTTTCCCAGTACTATCATCCCGAGATTCTGCTAGTTTAGCTAACGCATAAATCGTCGCCATCTGAAACTCAGAGATTTCTTTTGCCTTTTTCTCAACCAATTCATTCAAGTATTTATTTTGATTTTCCAGCTCTACCTGTAAATCATAAAGTCTCAAATGCGTTTTTACTCGAGCTTGTACCTCTTCAATTTCGAAAGGCTTTTGAATATAATCTACGGCACCATTTTGAAATGCCATTATCTTATCATTTGTATTTGAGAGCGAGCTCAAAAAAATCACAGGAATATTCTTAAGCTTGTCATCTTTCTTCAATTCTTTGCAAAATTCATATCCATCCATTTCAGGCATTATTACATCTAACAATATTAAATCAGGAAGTTCTTCACTTGCGGCGAGAAGCTTTAATGCCCGATCTCCGTTTAAGGCAATTTGTCGCATATAATTCTTTGGCAAGGCATTTCCTAAAACCTCTATAGACTCAGGACTATCATCAACAATCAATATTTTCTTTTTCTTCCATTTTTCATCATTCATACAATATCACCTCTCATTCTGATGATCTTGATCTTCCTTTTCCTTTAGGATATTTATTATTTCTTCGACAAAAGGTAAAGTTCTATCAAATTCATATTGCTCAAGAATTTTTTGTATCTCTAGTAACTTATTATACAAAGCAGTGTTTTTTGTTTTTATTACTATCCCTTCAAAACATTCAACTGCATCCATATCATGATCTTCAACCAGCTTTTTAAATTCAACTAATTCCAAAAGAACATCCGAATTTATTTCTTCAACAGCTTTTGATAAATGCTCAACATTTTCTTTATCTTCTTCTAATGCCGTATGTGTATCCAGTAATTGCACCAGCGCTTTTTTTAATTTCTTTAATAACTGATTTGCATTGCCTTGCCTAGAAGCTCTTAGTTCAGCCTCAAGAATACTAGCTGTCAAATATACCTCTTTAGCACCTATATTCCCGGCTGCCCCTTTTAATGTATGAGTAAGTATTTCAGCTGTCTTAAAATCGCCTTGAGCTACTGCCTGTTTGATTTCTTCTACTGCGTTTTTATGGTTGTTGCAAAATTTTGTCAGTAGCCTTTCGTAGAATTTATAGTTGTTTCCCAAACGACTAAGTGCTGATTGTACATCAACACCTGCTGATTCTAGAGTTAAGTGGTTATTCTCTTTAGATTTTTCTTTTATTTCTTCTTTTGATGATAATGAATTGTATTCAGCAAATGTCTTTTTCCCCAAATTTGTTTCTTTTCTCTTAATCCAATGCCTTATTATTTGAAATAGTTGGACAGTATCTACAGGTTTAGTGATATAATCATTCATTCCCACATCAAAACATTTTTCTTTGTCACAACGCAATGCATTAGCAGTCATAGCGATAATTGGCAACTCTGCAAAGGCTGGATCTTTTCTGATTTCTCTTGTTGCATCATATCCATCCATTTTAGGCATTTGAATATCCATCAAAACTATGTCATACATGTCGGTCTTAACCATATCGACTGCTTCTATTCCATTATTAGCGATGGCGACCGTCATTCCTACAGCCTTCAGTATCTCATGAGCTACTTCTTGATTGATTTCATTATCTTCCACCAACAAAACCTTAATGTCTTGAAATTTTGACGAAAATTTAGTTTCATTTTCCGACTCACTACCTGCACTGACTTGATCAAAAACCTCTTTGCCAAAAATTTTCATAATCCAATTATAAAGTATTGAGGGCGTCAACGGTTTATATAACACTGCTTCTACTCCTAGCAAGTTTGCCTTTTCTATTACTTCCGACTCATTGAAGCTGCTTAGCAAAATCATTGCAGGCACATCACCAGATGAAAAAAGCTCTTTTATATGCCTTATCGCTTCTATTCCATCCATTCCTGCCATTTTATTGTCCATTATCACTAAGTCATAGCCAGTTTCTTCTTTTGCCACTTTAAAAAGGTTGATAGCCTCTTCTCCCGAAGTACACATCGTAACGTTAAAAGACATGTTCAAAAGTATATTTCCAACAGCATTTCTGCTTTTTTCATTATCATCTACCAATAGCACCTTCATGCCATACTTCTCAAATGCGTTTATACAATCACTACATCTCCCCTGATCAGCAACATTAAACTCAGCCGTAAAGAAAAAGGTACTACCTTTACCCTCTTCACTCTCGACCCAAATATCACCCTTCATCATATCGACTATGTTTTTTGATATTGCCAGGCCAAGACCTGTTCCTCCGTACTCTCGAGTTGTCGATGCTTCAGCTTGAGTAAAGGGTATAAACAGGTTCTTTATTTGTT
>JAGXRU010000154.1 GCA_018335765.1 Alkaliphilus sp. | reverse complement strand
TAGTCATTGACACATATTTTACACCACCTGAGGCTCCTGTTATAGTCTCAATTTTACCTAGCCTTAGATCATGCATGAGCTTTTTTGCCACCACAATATCCTCACTGATGGTAGATTTAGCAACATTGAATCTATCTGTAAAATGACTGAGCGTAAAAATCTCATTTGGATCATCGCATAATATCTTAACAAGAGCTCCAATACGTTCATTTCGTTTCAATTTCATAGAATAACGCTCCAATCCGAATATTTTTTATTGTCATTCTAATATTATTCGCTTTTATCAAATAATTCAATTCAATTTTTCGCCTTATAAACTTTCAAAAATTAATTTGTATGTTATAATTTGACTAGGTTTCTTTGCAAGTTTTTAGTTTGTTGGAATATATTAATATATAAATATGTCAATAATACCTATAAGCAACTCAATCGCTTTAAATTTAGCAAAATAATGAGAATAGCTTAATTGGAGGAAATTTTATGATACAACATTTTTTAGATAATCACCAAACCCATAGCGTACACTTTATAGGTATCGGAGGCATTAGCATGAGTGCCATAGCCGAAGTACTCTTTGAACTGGGTTACATTGTAACCGGAACAGATGTAACTGCATCAAAAATAACAGATAAGCTATTAAAGAAAGGTATCGGTATTAATATCGGACATCATCAAGATCATCTTCCGTCATGCGACCTCGTTGTCTTTACCGCCGCTATAGATGAGGATAACCCCGAGTTATTAAAAGCCAAGGATCTAGGTATCTCCATAATAGATCGCGCAGAGATGCTCGGACTATTAATGAAAAAGTATAAAAACAGTATTGCCATCTCTGGAACCCACGGAAAAACAACCACCACCTCAATGATTTCATTAATACTTGAGTATAGTCAATACAATCCAACAATCATGATAGGAGGAGAGTTAGACCAAATTAACGGGAATCTTAAAATAGGCGGATTAGACTATTTCGTAACAGAAGCCTGTGAATATGTCGAGAGTTTTCTTAAATTCTTCCCAACAATTGGTGTTATACTAAATATTGATGCGGATCATCTAGACTACTTTAGGGATATGGATCACATTATAGAGTCCTTCACAAAGTTTGCTCTCCTCATACCAGAGAATGGTTATCTTATAGCCTTCAATGACGATGACAATATTAAAAAAGTATTGCCTCATATAAAATGCAATGTTGCTACATATGGTAAAAGTGAAGGCAGTGATTACATTCCCCATAACATATTTTATAACCAGATGGGTTTTCCGTCCTTCGATGTCTATTATAGAAATGAGAACTTAGGAAGCTTTCAATTAAGCATCCCAGGCAGACATAATATTGACAATGCTCTGGCAGCCATTGCCTGTTCTCATATATTGGGCGTGCCTATAGATAAACTCCAGCAAAACTTAGGTATCTTCAAGGGAACCCATCGTCGCTTTGATATACTTGGAAAAGTAGACACCGTAACTATCATTGACGACTATGCCCACCACCCCACTGAGGTTAAAGCTACTCTAGAGGCAGCAAAAAGGTATCCTCACAATCGGTTGTGGTGTATATTTCAACCCCATACATATACTAGAACAAAAGCACTATTAAATGATTTTGCATCATCTTTCCACAATGCCGATGCAGTTATCATTACAGATATTTATGCTGCAAGGGAGAAAGATTCCGGTGAAATACATTCTCGGGATTTAGCTGAAGCCATTACCCATTATCATGATAGTGTTCTCTATTTCAGCAGCTTTGAAAGCATAATCGATCACGTAAAAAAATATATTCAGCCTGAAGATCTAATAATTACGATGGGTGCTGGAAATATTTACGAAGTAGGTGAAATGTTTCTAGCTAAAACAAAAGCTTAAGGTTTTGACTCCACCTTAAGCTTTTACTTTTGCGTCCTATACACTCATAAAGCTTTTTATTCCCTCACCAATTTTTTCTATATAATAAATCTTGTTTTGGAACATTATTTGATTTTCATATACCTTAACCTCAATTATTTCATGATTAACAGTAAAATACATGGTAACTATTAAATTTTCTCCCTTTATAGGTTCATCTAATACTTCTTTATTAGAGTTAATTATATACCTCGGAATCTCTATATGATAATAATTGGCATCTTCCATATCAAAGCTGTCATCAACAGCATCTATTACTACTTTTTCCGATTTTAATAAAGCATTAAATCCTTTTATATTATTATCAGCATTGATCGGAAATTGATTCGTAATATAGTCCCAAAGCTTGCTGTCATAGCTGAAAAATGAGATGTTATCCGAAGAATCAATTGATAGGGTATTACTATTCATCAATTGTATTATATAATCGCCAACAGCACTATTAATAACAATGGAGTAGTTTGGATAAAGTATAGGTATGCCCATTGCTTCACTGCTGTCTATAGGTGCCATTAATAATATATTTTCCTGCAATTCCTTCATTTTATCGGATTCTACTGACCATTCTCTTTTTTCATCCGCAGCAACAATCAGAGCTTTCTGTGCCTTGTTAAATATTGCTACATCATTATATTTTCTCATATAAATGGTTTCAAGCTCTGCATTTAAATGCTGAACCTGATCTTCTTTCACTGAATAGATATGTTTTTCTCCTCCTAAGGTTTCAATATATATATTGTCATCATTAACCTTAAATTTTAAATTTTTACTCTTGACATGAATGGCATACAGATAGTCTATCTCTATGTTATCACCACTTAATAACAGCTTGATATCTAAATCTCTGAGCATTTTTATGATTGCATCACTGTCTTGATCATCAAGCTCTATTAAATCATCCGGTCCGAAATAACTCTCTAAAAATACTTCCTCATCACCCTCTAAAACTGCTTCAATATCATGATTCTTACCTATAGCAACAACTTCCTGACTTGTCCCTTTATTCAAATATTCAGACTTCCTCAATTCTTCTGCTTGACGATAATTGAAAATTCCAAAGGAAATTAGTCCTCCCGCAAGGGCAAAAATGACAAAAATACCCAATATCCTTATAGGACTGTTCCTCTTATCTGTTTTCATTTGTCTCACTCCCATTTATTTTCCCGATGACTTAAATGACTTAAACCCAATTTAACAACTTAAGTCTTATTCTACATTAACATAAACAAACCCTTTATATCTACCTACTTTTATTATTTCCAAAATTTTCTATTGTTAAACTTTCTATCTATTTTACTTAAAGACTAGGCTTTGAGTTGCAAACATAAATAGAGTGGTAAACAATACCACTCCTCACTTTTATTGTTTTGAATATATTTGTTCCATCATTTCTTCTGAAGCATTTGGGTCATGCAAAAAATATGAAATTCCTTCTTCTGTCGCACTTCCTGGCAAGGAATATATCCTAACATTATCCCTCCTCATGCCTACAGCGCCTGTGGCTAGTCCTAAAATATCAGGAAGTGCCATATCAGTTTTAATCTGTTTAAAGGCAGTATTAGCAACTACAGGCAAACGAAAGCTTAAAGCCTTTTCCATGGCGGCTTTGACAAACTGTTGCTGAGCCTTCATTCTACCCAGATCGCCTTGAACATACCCTGAACCATCATTATTTTTTCTAAACCTTAAAAACTGTATTGCCTGTTCTCCATTTAATACTTGAGTACCCTTTTGTAATCTAATGCTTAATGGAGGCGTATCGTAAGGATCATCATATTCCATATCCATAGGGATATTTATTTTAACACCACCTAAAGAATCCACAATTCTCTCCACTCCTGTGTAGGAAATTCTAACATGATTGTGTATTGGGATTCCTCCCAGTATACTACTTACAGCTTCCATTGTTCCTTTTGCTCCCTCATTGCCATAAGCTGCGTTGAGCTTCTTTTGTTCTGCAAAATCATACCCTTTTCTAGGATAATAAGTATCTCTTGGAATTGAAATAACATCTAGATTATTATTGTCTGGATCAAAGCTTGCCAAAATCAAGGTGTCTGTTCTAGGTCCTTCCATACCCATTAATAAAACGTTAATTCTCTTGCTTTCTTCTACCAGTTTTTCCAACTCACTTTTTTCGGCAACAGTATCTTCACCTCTGCTATCTTCTATTTCTACAGGAGGTTCGTTCTCAAACCCTTCACTTGTTGGGTTTTGATACATCTTGGAAAATGTCCATACTCCAGCACCCATTGCTAACGTAAAAACTATAAATGCAATCGTAAATATTTTGAGAAAAGTTTTCATATAATACCCCTTTCAGGATTATTCTCTATTCATTTTATCACTTTTTAAGAAGATTTCCAACTAATGACCTGTATATATTATTCTATACTATTTATGTCTATAAAATACAAGACCTCGCCTTATTTATAAATAAGGCGAGGTCTTGTATTTTTATAGGTTGAATTTTTTAGCAACTGCATCAATGGCTTTTTGCTTATCCTTAGTGCTAATTACATAAGAGATTCTGATCTCTGAGGTTGTTACTTGTTTAAACTGTATATCATTATCTGCAAACACCCTAAACATCTTGGCTGCCACTCCGGATTGGCTTCTCATTCCAATACCTACTACA
>JAGXRU010000153.1 GCA_018335765.1 Alkaliphilus sp. | reverse complement strand
CCCCCTGCCGGACGTGTCAGCATCGATCCATGCCCCGTTTTTTTAGCGTTCGGATTGCCTCGCGAGGTCGCCCCACCCCGATGGTAATCACGGGGATAACGATTTAGTTCGGGCTACGCATGGCGTGACTTTGTGCGCTGATGGCGACAAAATGTCGCCATGAATGCAAAACCACCTATTCCTGGAAATCCTCTTCCTGCTGAGCGGCAGCGCGTAACTGTCGACGTTTCGCCGGCAGTGATGTCGCTTCTTGACCACTACTGCGAGGTGACAGGTCAGGCTCGATCATCGGTGGTGGCCGGCCTGCTCGTGACGCATCTTCCAGGTCTTTTCGACCTTGCCAAAGAGGTGCGCCAGAGAGCGCGCGAGCTTTCGCAGTCGTCAGCAAAACGCTGACCTTGTGGTCTTCGCCGAGCTTCAGGACGATGCGCTCCACCATGCCGATTAGCTTCGCTGATCGCTCTTCGGCGAGTCGCCGCATTGCGAAGTTGTGCAGGTGCGTGGCGTCCACTTCGCAGAAGGCTTGGTGGAAGCCGTACGGGCCTTGCCAATACAGCGCCAGCAGCAGGGTGTACGGCGGTTGCAACTGGTGCGTTAGATAGGCGTCTAGCAGGTCGGGTGCGATGTGAAAGTCGGTGCAGACGCGCATGCGTCCGCCGTAGGCTCGCACCAGGTCGCCAATCTCTCGTTCCGCGCCGAAGCTCGGGAAGTTGAACATGGTGCGCTTGGGCGCTTCGATCTTCTTCGGGGTGCGGCGCTTCATTGGTCGCTCCCGTTGATTGCGCTCACCAGGTGGTCAGCAGCGGTGACTAGCCGCGTGATTGCGGCATGGTGCATGTCCACCCACGCAGGGCTGTTGTCGTCGCCGCTGGCCAGCATCAGGCTTTGTGCCTGGCACTGGGCTAGAGCGCATTCGGTTTCGAGTGCGCGCATCGCGCTTTTGATACTCTCGCAGACAGCCATTTCGGCCTCCTTGTCAGGTTGAAAGGGTTAGGGTCCGGGGAGCGTTGCAACCGCTGTCCTGGGCCCGATTTGCTGCCTTGCTACGGCAGGTCTAGCTCTCCTTGGTCTGGTGGATCTGTTGGCTCATTTCCGACTAGCACGCGCTCGTTGTCGCGAAGCTGGGGGACGGTTTTGAGGGGTGGGAGGTTGTCGGCGATGGGACCGTCTTGCTCGCTCTCGAGGGCGATCACGTCAGCGCCGAATGCAGCGAATCTGGCTCCGCGTTCGCCTTGCCATGCGACGCGGCTGTTGACCACGTACACGCTGGTGTTGCCCACCTTGATCGTTTGAATGAACTGGTGGTTGGCTAGGAGCTTGACGCTGTTGCCGACGCTTTTGAGGCTGATGCCGAGTGCGTGTGCGATGGCTTTCTGGCTCACCACGAGCGCGTTAGAGCGGCTCATTCGGTTGACCATGTACATCAGGGTGCCCATAGCCGCGGGAGAGCGTACGGCGAGGCTTTCGAGCTCGCGTGCGGCCTTCTTTTCGAGCTGTAGCCAGCCGAACGTGGCTGGCTTCTCTTTGCTGAGCGGAACGACCGCATTTACCATCCGAACCTCCGAAGCTTATTGCGTAGGTTGGAAGGGTAAACCTAAGCAATGAATTGCGCAAGGGTGCGTAGTGGATTGCGCATCGATGCGCAATGGATTGCGTACGTCAAAACGGGCGAAACCCGCATGGATAAAGGGCTGCAGCCGGATTGCGATCGGCAAGCTCTATATGTTCCTTAGGGGTCCGGTGCGCGGGCAGGATATGTGCAGCGCTAGCGCCTGCACTCAAGCTAGTCCCCCCTGCCGGGGGGAAGGGAAAAGGCAGTGGCTTCGCCCTGCCGCCCCCCAGGGCTTCGCCCTCGCCACAAGGGCTCACCCAGCAGCCGCTTGGCAAGGGATATCGATGTGCGGAGCCACTGACTCGTATCCTGCGTTAGAGGGAAATTTGTCAATCGGAGAGGGAGGGGAGGCGTGGGGTGGGTAACTCGGTGTACTCGCCGAGTTATCCACGCCTTTAAGCCGGGGAGGGAGACTTCCCTCCCCTGACAGCGGTATCGACGTTAAAGGGACGCGATCCGGCCTCCAGGGTCCGGCAGCGGCCTGCCGCGACGGTGCCCTGGAGGCCGGATCGCGCAAATTTGTTTGACACCCCTGCCGGACGTGTCAGCATCGATCCATGCCCCGTTTTTTTAGCGTTCGGATTGCCTCGCGAGGTCGCCCCACCCCGATGGTAATCACGGGGATAACGATTTAGTTCGGGCTACGCATGGCGTGACTTTGTGCGCTGATGGCGACAAAATGTCGCCATGAATGCAAAACCACCTATTCCTGGAAATCCTCTTCCTGCTGAGCGGCAGCGCGTAACTGTCGACGTTTCGCCGGCAGTGATGTCGCTTCTTGACCACTACTGCGAGGTGACAGGTCAGGCTCGATCATCGGTGGTGGCCGGCCTGCTCGTGACGCATCTTCCAGGTCTTTTCGACCTTGCCAAAGAGGTGCGCCAGAGAGCGCGCGAGCTTTCGCAGTCGTCAGCAAAACGCTGACCTTGTGGTCTTCGCCGAGCTTCAGGACGATGCGCTCCACCATGCCGATTAGCTTCGCTGATCGCTCTTCGGCGAGTCGCCGCATTGCGAAGTTGTGCAGGTGCGTGGCGTCCACTTCGCAGAAGGCTTGGTGGAAGCCGTACGGGCCTTGCCAATACAGCGCCAGCAGCAGGGTGTACGGCGGTTGCAACTGGTGCGTTAGATAGGCGTCTAGCAGGTCGGGTGCGATGTGAAAGTCGGTGCAGACGCGCATGCGTCCGCCGTAGGCTCGCACCAGGTCGCCAATCTCTCGTTCCGCGCCGAAGCTCGGGAAGTTGAACATGGTGCGCTTGGGCGCTTCGATCTTCTTCGGGGTGCGGCGCTTCATTGGTCGCTCCCGTTGATTGCGCTCACCAGGTGGTCAGCAGCGGTGACTAGCCGCGTGATTGCGGCATGGTGCATGTCCACCCACGCAGGGCTGTTGTCGTCGCCGCTGGCCAGCATCAGGCTTTGTGCCTGGCACTGGGCTAGAGCGCATTCGGTTTCGAGTGCGCGCATCGCGCTTTTGATACTCTCGCAGACAGCCATTTCGGCCTCCTTGTCAGGTTGAAAGGGTTAGGGTCCGGGGAGCGTTGCAACCGCTGTCCTGGGCCCGATTTGCTGCCTTGCTACGGCAGGTCTAGCTCTCCTTGGTCTGGTGGATCTGTTGGCTCATTTCCGACTAGCACGCGCTCGTTGTCGCGAAGCTGGGGGACGGTTTTGAGGGGTGGGAGGTTGTCGGCGATGGGACCGTCTTGCTCGCTCTCGAGGGCGATCACGTCAGCGCCGAATGCAGCGAATCTGGCTCCGCGTTCGCCTTGCCATGCGACGCGGCTGTTGACCACGTACACGCTGGTGTTGCCCACCTTGATCGTTTGAATGAACTGGTGGTTGGCTAGGAGCTTGACGCTGTTGCCGACGCTTTTGAGGCTGATGCCGAGTGCGTGTGCGATGGCTTTCTGGCTCACCACGAGCGCGTTAGAGCGGCTCATTCGGTTGACCATGTACATCAGGGTGCCCATAGCCGCGGGAGAGCGTACGGCGAGGCTTTCGAGCTCGCGTGCGGCCTTCTTTTCGAGCTGTAGCCAGCCGAACGTGGCTGGCTTCTCTTTGCTGAGCGGAACGACCGCATTTACCATCCGAACCTCCGAAGCTTATTGCGTAGGTTGGAAGGGTAAACCTAAGCAATGAATTGCGCAAGGGTGCGTAGTGGATTGCGCATCGATGCGCAATGGATTGCGTACGTCAAAACGGGCGAAACCCGCATGGATAAAGGGCTGCAGCCGGATTGCGATCGGCAAGCTCTATATGTTCCTTAGGGGTCCGGTGCGCGGGCAGGATATGTGCAGCGCTAGCGCCTGCACTCAAGCTAGTCCCCCCTGCCGGGGGGAAGGGAAAAGGCAGTGGCTTCGCCCTGCCGCCCCCCAGGGCTTCGCCCTCGCCACAAGGGCTCACCCAGCAGCCGCTTGGCAAGGGATATCGATGTGCGGAGCCACTGACTCGTATCCTGCGTTAGAGGGAAATTTGTCAATCGGAGAGGGAGGGGAGGCGTGGGGTGGGTAACTCGGTGTACTCGCCGAGTTATCCACGCCTTTAAGCCGGGGAGGGAGACTTCCCTCCCCTGACAGCGGTATCGACGTTAAAGGGACGCGATCCGGCCT
>JAGXRU010000152.1 GCA_018335765.1 Alkaliphilus sp. | reverse complement strand
TTTGATATTATACCATTCTTTTTACCCTGTGTTTCTAGGACTTTAGCACTATACTATAAATATACAAGAAGATTATTTATTGACTTCCATGGATATTTTTATACTGTCCTTTATCTAATATAATTTCTTGTCCATAGGCAATTTTACTGAAAATCCTTTCAGCCTCTTCCAAAGTAATGCCCAAGATCTTCATTTTTTCAGGTTCTGCAATACCTATGCCTTGGCGATATAAGGTATAAAGATACTGTACTGCCTGCGGTAAAAAGCCTAGTAATCTTGCTGCGAGTGTATCAGTAGCTACAGGGTCTGTGCCTGCTATTATCAAGCCTTGTGTGTCAACAGCCTTACCTCCCGTTGGACCTGTTCCAATCATTGTCTTATCTGCACTGACAATTGACAGATCTATAGGAATTTTCTTTGCCATCGCAGTAATAAAACCATGCAAATCATCGTGTATTCCTAATTTTTTTTTGGGAAATCCATGAATTTCTGCAGGAGGCCAACCCAAAGCAATATTTTTTATGCCTGCACTTATTGTTGCTTCTTCATGATGCTTTAATTGAGTAAATGAAATAAGGACATCCATTTCTTCTAACAATCTGTTAATCTTAGTATCTTTAGGATTGCTATGTTCTAATTCAATAGTAGTATAAGGACCATAATTTAGATCCACAAACTCTACATTTTCTGACCGAATAACCTCTTCATATCCCACATACGTCATAACCTTAGGTGTCGGATCTCCACCTGAACCAGTGGCAATGACAATCCTCTTAGGATTATTTTTTTTTATTATCTTAATCAAGGCTTTCAAAGTATCTGGTCCTACTACTGTAGCTGTATTAGGAGGATTGGCTTTAACCCAATTGGGTGTTATAACAACCAAATCTTTTGCTTTAATAATTCTTTGCATAGGTAAAAGTTCTAAAATCTTTCTTAATGATTCCTCTTCATTTTCATCCTTCATAATTGCTACCACTGGTTCTTTAACTCTTCTTTCCCTAATCATACAATCACCTACTAATAATATTTTTAAATAAGGGCTTTGCCCGTCATTTAATTTAGTTATAATTGATAGTATGTTGAGAAATTACCTTAAGTATCCATTCTAATTATCTATTCCCTTATAGTAACAAGCTGTCTTTTAAGCAACTCAAATATTTGACAATTCTTTAACTTTAATATTATAATTAAATCAAATTATATTGGAATACGGAATTTTGTGATCGGAGTGTGACGTATGAAATGTTTAATTAAAACTCTAAGAGAAAATAATATGAAGGTCACCCCTCAGCGTATTGCCATATTCGAAATGTTAGCCCAAACAAAGAGTCATCCCAGTGCAGAATTGATTTATAAGAAGTTGTCGGTAGATTATCCAACTATGAGCCTTGCTACTGTTTATAAGTCATTGGATATTTTTAAAAAATCCGGACTTGTTCAAGAACTAAATGTTGGAGAAAATAGTTTTCGCTACGATGCCAATACGAAATCCCATCCCCATATTATTTGTACTACCTGTCACCAAGTTGAAGATATACATGATGCAGTCTTCACAGATTTAATTTCGATAATAAGTAAAAATACTAATTATGATGTTACAAAACAACAGTTATATTTTTATGGTATATGCCCACAGTGTAAAAGTGATATATCTCAAGCACAGTTTGCACACTAAAGATTAGGTTCGCCCTAATCTCTGCATTAATTTTTTTGATACTCTTATGCTTTTTAATTTCATATTAATATAATAAAAAGCATCGAAGATGCTTTTTCTATATTTCAACGCCTTTTCCACTCCAAACCCATACTGACGCAAACCCAACGGTAAAAATGAGAAGAATTGATAAACTAAAGGTGTGTGGCAGCAATGCCCTCGTTGAACCTAAAATTAGCCCTGCAAAACAATATGATAACAGATCTCGATGTTTATCGTATATTTTTTCCAATATATTAAGAAGCAAAATCGCTCCCGCAATGCAACCTATGCCAAATATGGTCAGTTTAACAAAATTCAATTCTCTAATATAACTTAATACACTACCGTATATCCCCATGATAATCAGTACCGAACTACCTGGAACACCTGGTATAATCATTGCAGCAGTAGACAACGCACCACCAACTACCAACAAATACCATTCCACATCATTGTTTATATCAATAGTCATTGGTTCACTCACCATGTAATAACCAAATGCAATTCCAAATACCATTGAGATAACCTTATTCATAGTAAGCCCTGGAGAATCTTTTATGACAGATTTTATTGAAGCCAGTAAGCCTCCCAAAAGAAATGCTACTGTTATATCTCTATAAGCTTCAAAAAATAGTGCAAATGCCATGCCTCCTATGAAAATACCAACTACCATGCCTCCTATGAGCGGTATATATGGTCTTATCTTAAAACGAACCAAATCCCTTACCAAATCTTCGTAGATCCCAAATATTACAAAAACAGTTCCTCCACTCATACCAGGTAAAACAATTATCAAGCCTAATATTAATCCTTGAATTATACTACGCATAGTCCCTCCCATCTTGCTATAAATCAGAATCCCTCACTGCATAGTAATCACAGTTTTCCACAACATTTTTTATATTTATTGCCACTTCCACATACACAAGGATCATTTCTACCTATTTTATCTCCCTTTATTACTGTTTTTGATTTCTTATATTCCTTTTCAATATTTTCTCTCTTTCTATCATCAAAGATAGTATCCCACTGCGGAAGTTTATACAAATAATCTGCTTTTGCAACCAGCATATTAAAATACAATTTTTCCAAATCTATTTCTAACTTGATTTCGCTATCCTCAGTTATTTTTTCAAGGTCTAGAGGACTTAATAAACTATTATTTATTCCATCCAAAAATCCCATGAACAATTGATTTGAGATTTCATACTTCTCAACCAACTCCTTAAAGACACCAACAAATGTTTCATTTGGATTTTCAAGAATATTTTCATAAACCTTTTTTTCTGCTGTTGAATATGCCTCCCAAAAATTTTGAACCTCTTCCTTCGAATTTGCCTCTGATGCCATTTCAATCCATTCCTTATATAAATCCATGATTAATTCTCCTCTTTAATATTGATTAATGTACTATAACATTATAGTACATAGGTTTTTCTATGTCTATAAAGAAAACTTAGTTCAGATGGAGTTTTTACTCCACCTGAACTCTAGTTTCACTTATTTCGAAGCTTGGCGGCACTTATCTCCCGCTTATAGAAGCGGGAGTATTAGTAAC
>JAGXRU010000151.1 GCA_018335765.1 Alkaliphilus sp. | reverse complement strand
ATCTCAGCGGCGTTACTAATACTCCCGCTTCTATAAGCGGGAGTATTAGTAACGCCAAGCTTCGAAATAAGTGCAACTAGAGTTCAGCTGGAGTAAAAACTCCATCTGAACTAAATTTTCTTTATATCATCATAATTTTGAAATTATCTTTTCATGTACTTAACTGTAATAGTTTCTTTAATATATACAATCATTCTGGTTAAAGAAGATGTTATTAATATAGCAGCTGCGATACTCCCTGCTATAAAAATAGTTTCACTGGAAACAGAAGCAAATTTTGTATAGTCATTTTCTATGATGGCTAACATTGTATAATACATTCCAGAACCTGGCACCAAAGGAATGATAGCTGGTATAATGAATACGGTTACAGCTTCTTGGAACCTTCTGGCGAAAATTTCACTTGTCAAGGCTACAACACAAGCACCTATAAATGTTGCAGAAACAGTGGATTCAAATATATTGAAAATATAAACATAGCTTACCCAGCCCAAAGCACCTGACAATGCAGCCTTAGGAATGGATATTTTAGGAATATTAAAGAGTACGGCAAAACCAATAATAGAGATAAACGAAATGACAAATTGGAAAATGATCATAAAACACCTCCCATAAGGTGAACCCAGATATTCATAACCATACCCACACCTACTGCGATGGATATAGCAATTATAAAAGCCTCAGCAGCTCTTGCCAAGCCAGAGATTAAATCTCCTGAAATAGAGTCTCTTACAGCATTAGTAATCGCCACACCTGGTAGTAAGATCATTATGGAACTAATAATTATTTTATCTGTATCTGTACCAAGATTTAGTACCATGGAAAGGATAGCAAGAAATGATGCAGTTGCCCCTCCGAAAGCATTTTGTATAAATTGATTAGCGTGTAGTCCCTCTACCAATGAGACGGTCATATAGACAATCGTAGAAATAAAAAAAGCTACCATAACATCCCTCAACATGGCGCCTAATAGGATTCCAAAGAAAGCAGAGGCAATACCAGCAGAAAAAGTTTTTAGAACCTTATTATATTTAGGTATGCAGTCAATCTTTTTTAGGAGATCTAATCCATCTTCAAAGGAAAGAGGCTCACTAGACAATTTTCTAGAAAAATCATTGACCTTTGATATTTTATTAAGATCAATAGTCCTGTTTTTAATTCTCCTTACAATAGAAACTGATTCATTGTCATCACTCTCATTAATTGATACAAAAATCCCTGTGGGCGTTACGAAAGGTTCGGCAGACAAAATATTATAAACTTTACATATTCTCACAATTGTATCTTCAACCCTATAGGTTTCTGCTCCATTTTTTAGCATGATTTCGCCTGCGTATACGGCTAATTCAAGACATTTTTTATTGTATGTACTCATAAAACACAACTCCCCTAGAACTAAAATCTATTTTTAACAAATGCAGATTGATAAAATTATTATAGCAAAATAGAAATTAGGATACAATGAATATGATGTTATTGCATAATTATATATTTTTTTGTCGGATAAACTTGTAATAGTTATAAAGTATATTTATAATTACTTTGTAGAATAAAAAACCTTAGCCAATGAGAGGAGCGATACAAATGAATTTTGAAAATTTAATGGTTTCAGATACCGAAGTTTATAAAGCGTTGGAAAAAGAAATTAATAGGCAAAATGAGCATATTGAGTTAATTGCTTCTGAAAACTTTGTAAGCAAAGCAGTCATGGAAACCATGGGATCTCCGCTAACGAATAAGTATGCAGAGGGATATCCTTCTAAACGTTATTACGGTGGTTGTGAATATGTAGATATAGTTGAAAATCTTGCAAGAGAAAGACTAAAGAAGATATTTAATGCGGATCATGCCAATGTTCAACCTCATTCAGGAGCAAATGCAAATATTGCTGTGTACTTTGCTATACTTAAACCTGGAGATATTGTATTGGGAATGAATCTGTCCCATGGGGGGCATTTAACCCATGGAAGTCCTGTAAATATATCTGGAATGTATTATAATTTTGTGGAATATGGCGTGGATAAGAAAACTGAACAAATAGATTATGATGAAGTTCGTAGAATAGCTAAGGAATCAAAACCTAAATTAATTATTGCGGGTGCTAGTGCTTACTCAAGAATAATTGATTTCAAGAAATTCCGTGAAATAGCTGATGAAGTAGGCGCTTACTTAATGGTGGATATGGCTCATATTGCTGGATTAGTGGCAGCTGGCTTGCATCCTAATCCATGTGAATATGCTCATTTTGTTACCACCACCACTCATAAAACCTTAAGAGGTCCTAGAGGCGGAGCCATATTGTGCAAACAGGAATTTGCAGCTAAGATAGATAAAGCTATTTTCCCTGGTATTCAAGGGGGTCCGTTGATGCATATTGTTGCTGCAAAGGCCGTAAGTTTTAAAGAAGTATTAACAGATGATTTTAATACTTATCAAAAACAGGTAATCCTCAACGCAAATAAACTTTCTGAAGAGCTAAAGAAAAGAGATTTTAGAATTGTATCAGATGGAACAGACAATCATTTAATGCTTTTGGACTTAAGAAATAAAAATATTACAGGAAAAGAAGCAGAAAAACTTCTAGACTTAGTTAAGGTAACAGTAAATAAAAACACTATTCCATTTGATCCTCAAAGTCCATTTGTAACTAGCGGTATTAGAATTGGAACTCCGGCAGTTACCACTAGAGGAATGACAGAAAAGGATATGGAGAGTATTGCTGAGATCATGGATATTATCTTGACTAATCCAAATAAAATTGATGAAGTAAATGAATTAGTAAGTAATTTATGTGATAAATTTCCATTGTACAGATAAAAATATGACCTCAGGTCATATTTTTTTTCTGTATAAACTTGAATTTGACGAAGGTTGTTCTCATCTGATATTGTTAGGATATAAGTTGAATTAGACATTACTCTGAAAGGAAGAAATCCATGAACTCAAATATTGAAGCCATAATTTTAGAATATCTTCTTAAACATATTGATGAGGGTGTACATGTTATAGATCATGAAGGTAAAACTATTTTGTATAATAAAGATATGGCAGAATTAGAGGGCATGGATGAGTCGGATGTGATAAATAAACCTCTGCTTGATGTGTTTCCTAGCCTTGATGAAGTGAGCAGCACACTTCTTACTGTATTAAGAACAGAAAAAAAACTGTCAAATAACCTACAAACCTATTTAAATAACAAAAATCTGGAAATTACAACTGTTAATACGACCTTTCCAATATATTTAGGTAACGAAAAGATTGGAGCCATCGAAATAGCAAAAAACGTTACTAAATTAAAAAATTTATCAGAACAGCTTATTAAGCTTCAAAGTGAGATCAAACCAGAAAAACATGATAGCAAGAAGAAA
>JAGXRU010000150.1 GCA_018335765.1 Alkaliphilus sp. | reverse complement strand
CAAGAAGATAATAAAACAGAGCTTCAACCTTTCGAAAGGGGAAAGTAATCTGAAAACCATCACATGAAATTTTTGGTGTGCCAAGCAGTTGTGCTATGACTTTAGTCATACTATCCTCCCCTTCGCTATCTATCCTCTGTTCTTCTTCAAGACTTTTAATATCTCTGCTTCATAGGATTCTTTTAGCTCCTTCAGAAGTTCAATCCCTCTATTGCAATATTCTTCCAGATCTAAATTCAAGTATTCTCCAAAAACCTGACTTACCCTCTTATTTTTTTTCATACCGGCCTTAATTTCAGCCTTAACCCTATAAACCAAACCCAATTCATAGGGGCTTTGAAGCTTATTCGCATACTCATCAGCCTTTAGAAGGTGCTCAAAGGACTCCTCATAGCTTCCGTCATTTATCATTAGTAAAGACATATATCCTTCCGCTGTGGATCTTCCCCAAAGAGTATCCAATTGGTTATAGAGCTGTAGTGCCTTTTGAAAATAATTCTTGGCTCTGTGGTAATCTCCCATATCCAAAGCTGCTTGTCCGGCATTGGTATTAAATACAGTCAGACCCCTTAGCACATTTTTCTCTGCACATATTGCCATTGCCTTATCATAATATTCTAAAGCACTGCTGAATTTCATATTATATCGTCTGATCTCTCCTATATAATTATATCCCGCTGCAATATTTAATGAATATCTATCGTCATGCTGGTTAAGTGCCTGAAAAATTCCAATCGATTGCTTTAGAATCTCCTCCGCCTCATCAAATAAACCGCACATTATCCTATGCAAGCCCTTTAATCGTAGTAGTATACCCATTTCTTTCTGATGGTTTTTACTCATTGCAAGTTTTATTCCCAGTTCAACAAACTCCTCCATGCATCGTATATTGTGAACTTGAATGCAATAGTAGATCATCTGTCTATAACCCTTTAACGCATATTCATAATCATTCATCGTTAGTGCACCGGCAATCATCCTTTGGATATAGACAATTCCATCCTTATATTCCCCCTCATGGATTAAATATCTTCCCTTCATATGATGGAAGGTTATCTCCAAGGATTTGAAGTGAGTGGCTAGTTTTTCCTCTGAATTTATTTTCTCAAAGAGATTTTCAATTTCTTGGAACTGTCTTGCAGCTTCTCCATCACTAAAATATGCATACTTCTCAATCTCTAATTTTTCATCTCCAATAACCGGGAACATTTCATGACAAAAATCGAAATACAGGTCTAGATTTTTAATGAGATATTTAAGAGCAGCGGTATGATTTGCAGCATTTTTGAAGTGATAAATCAGCTTAGGGTATATAAATCTATCACCTTGGTTGTTTCTAAGAGTACCCTCTAATATCTGACCAATTCTATTATGAAGGATTCTCTTTCTGGCGAAGGACTGTTGCAAATATACATACTCCCTAAGCTTTTGATGGGTGAATTCATAGCTTATCTGTTCTCCGTCAACATGCTCCCTCAACAGGTATCGCCCCTGCAATTCCTCCATTATATCCAAAATCTCCATCTCATCCTTCTCGCTCAAGGTTTTAAGTAAATCCAAGGATACCTTATCAAAAAACAAAGAAGCAATATTGATGAGCTTTAACCCTTTTTCAGATAATCCAAAGAACCTACCTTTAATAATGTCTTGCATCTTCGAAGTCATTTCCCCAATATCGCCCTTTTCCTTAATGGCATTTATGACCTCCACAAGAAAAAAAGCATTTCCTTCGGTTTCCTCAAAAATCTTATCAAGCACATCATGCGTCCAAGCATAGTGGGGTAGAGCTTTCCTTGAAAACTCCTCTACTTCTATTTCTGAAAATCTGTCTATATAAATCTTTTCTAATCCGTCATACTTCACCAAGACGGGTATGAATTTATCCAACTTATCACCATAGCCATTTCTACAGGTGGCTATCAAAAGAGTATCATTCCTCTGCTGTCTTAGGAGAATGCTTTTTAGCAGTGTCAGACTCATGTGATCCATCCACTGTATATCTTCAAAAATGATAATTATTTTTCTTTTTCTCGAAACATTTTTGAAAACCCCAATGATTGCTTCTTCCGCCACCTGATATTTTAATGCATCTATTCTCTCCACCGGATTTATGTTTGCAATATTTGATACCTTTCCGAAAATTGGGAACATATATGAAATAACATTCTTCCACAACAGTGGTATTTTAATATTTTCATTGATAATTATCTCATATAGTTTTTCAAATATGTCATTCCAAGGTTTCAGAAAGAATTCTTCCTCCGCTTGATAACAGTTTGACTCGAGCAGAAATACATTGTCCTTAGACAACTTATGAATGAACTGATCCTTGAGTCTTGTCTTTCCTATACCTGCTTCGCCGACTATCAGCATTGATTTTGAAGCATAATCATCTATAAAGTTATCATAGTTTTGCTTCATTTTTAAAAGCTCCTGATTTCTCCCATAAAAAAACTCGTCTGAAGCCTTGTTTCGCTGGGATTCCAAGCCTCTATTGCCCATTATTTCATCATAAAGGGCTTTTGTTTCACCATCCGGTCCTATACCTAATTCCTTATCTAGGGTTTCGGAAAGCTTATGGTAGGTGCTTATAACTTTTGAATAAGCTCTCTCTCTGGCATAAATTTTCATTAAGGTTCGATAGGCTCTTTCATCAAAAGGGTCCTCGGCAATCAATAGTTTTCCGTATTTTTCCACAGGACTTATGCCTTCCTCTATCCTTTCATAGAGCTTATTACTAAAGGAATACTTTAGATAATCTCTATATTGAAGCATCCACTCTTCGAATTGTTCTCCCTCTTTAACATAAAAACCTTGTAAAAACTCACCTGAGTATACCTCAATATCCCTTGTGGGGTCATGAAGGAAAATATCCAAATCTACCTCCATGGCTATATCAGGATTTAAAATGACATTTGATTTCTGCGGAGAAATAATGATATCCAATCCAAAGGTCTTTCTAAGCTTATACATGGCATGACGAAGATTCTTCTTTGCATTTTCCTCATCCATCTCACTCCATAGAAGTGAAACAAGCTCATCCCTTGACACCTGTTTTTTAACTGCCATATAGTAAAACAAAGCCTCAGCCTTGCGAAACGGAAAGGCGACAGGCTCATCATTTATCTTTACCGATGGCGTACCGAGTAGCTTGATTTTTATTGAAACCATTATCTCACCTCAAATCCTCATCTCATCTCATATTATACAATAAAATTTTACCTATTCAAATATATTGAAATAAGTGATGTTTGAAATTCTTGTTTGAAATAAGTGACAAAATTCAAAAACCCGATTACCTGATTGATAATCGAGTTTTTCCACATGCTTTATTTTTTGGGATTATGGCTTGTGCTATCTTGTAAAATGTTTTTTTTGTGTCTGAGGCTTTCCTAATCATTGAACTAAAAACACTCTTTATTCTTAAACTCTTTATTCTTAAATAGAAGTCACTATTAAAACGGGGAAAAAAATAATACTTTAAAACAATCCCTGCATGATATTTTACAAATTCACAAAACTGCAGGTCTGAATACTCGCAGTCAGCACTATTGTTTATGCATTGATAAAGTTTATCTATATTGGTAATGTAATTTTTAGAAACTACATTTATAGCAGGCGCCTTTATCATTATTCTCTTATTTAATGCAGCCATGGTCTTCTCATTATAAAAGATCTCTAAGGTTTTGCAGTGAATATCGATCAAAGGAATCAAATGATCATTGCTATCCTTCATAAACACTAATTTTTCTTCCATTTTTCCTATGTCACAAGCTTTCTTTGCTATTTTATTATAAATCATCGATACCTTTTCCATGTTTATACCTGCTTGATTTAGTTTAAGGAGTATGCCATGCGTTCTATCAATTTTATTCAGCATACAATCATGTACCACAAAAAAATTCTCAGGAATCCTAAATAGCTCCACCCCTCTTTTTAATACTTGTTCATCAGTGTTCACAAGAACATGATCATAGTCTTTACATAAAGCTTTAATGGTCTTAGTCAAATTTTCCGTGAAAGATTCTTCATAGACTGCTGAATAAGTATACACATAAAGATCTACAGGAGCATTCACTTCACTTTTACGATAACTCATATATGAACCGGATAATACCCTATGGTCAATATAATAGTTTGCAAGTTTTTGTTCATTGGTTAGATCAAGCAAGGCAACTCGCTTACTATTTTTCTCAAACAACTCACTTAAAGTGGAAATAATAGAGGTTTTGCCGGTATTACCGGGACCTATGAAAAAACAAACATTTTCTAGTGTTTTTATCACTTCTGCGTCATCTTTTTCTTTTGGATTTTTGATCGTTTCCAGCTCTATTAGGTTATTTCGCTCAAGTTTTCTTAACAGATTTATACAGGACTCCATTTGCGGTTGGTTTAACTTCTTGGTATCCCATATGTTCACTCGTAAACTGCAGTCATATTTCATGAGTTGGTTTAACATATCTACCATTATGGTAAAAGCCTCTTCATTTTTAAAATCAATGACAATCTCATATTTTTTTGAAAAAGGGATATTTTCTACATGCTCCTTCATGTTGCAATAATAGACCAGAGCTTCACAAGCCTTATGGCTTGGTGAAATTTTCTCTAAAGACAACATAGTACCTATGATAATCAGACAATTTTCTGACACTTCCATGCATTCTTCTGAATCAATCCTCATACCCGCCACCCTTCCTTGCTCAATGATCTCTACAATATGATAATATCACTAACAAAACTCATTAACAATTTTTTCCGTCAAAATAGGACTTTACAACTATGTTTTTCAGCCTCAATACCCTTCTTTCGAACTATATCTACATGGTTTTTATCTGTGATAAAATGGAAAAAATACAAGCCCTAAGGAGTGGATATAATGGGTTCTGATTTAAGAATTTATGTAGACGGAGGCAACCGCCTGACAAAAGTGATGCAGGAACTAAAAAAACCCTTTAGCTTCCCGACAGTACTGTCTCAAGCTGAAGTGGACTTAAACTACGGATTAAATTTTGACAACTGGGACATGGAGGACAATACAGAAACCATTTATTTAGATTCCATATTAATAGAAATCATCAAGGATGGTGAATCCCTTGGGAAGAAACTGGTAGGTCGATCAGCTGAGAATAAGGGAATGTTCATCAGAGATCGCAATAGATATATACGAAAAGCCGGTGACGAAGTGATAACCTTTTCCACACTGACAGGCATAGCATATAATTTAAATAAGCACAACAAGGACAATACAAATATTGATTTGACCATTAATCAGCCACTTATAGAGTATGCATTAGACAGAAAATCTTCGATTGCAAAATATGAAAACAACTTAAAAGGCAGCTTTAAAGCATACTTTTACAATATTTATAACACCTCTGAGATTCTAACTGAACTGAGTTTCCATATACAAAAAGTCGTATTCTGTCCCGAAGCAATCGCTGCTTATCACTCCTATGCCATAGATGAGTATGGTAAAGCCAAGAACGAGTATCAGGACAACAAAAAAACTGTTGTTTGGGATATAGGCTCGGGACAAATAAATGTTTCAGCCTTTGGTGGAATGAAAATCCTAGGTGTAAATACCTTTGAAAAAGGTATGACGGATTGTTATGAAAATATTTCCCTGATAATTTATAACAATTATAGAGACAAGCTAGACAGAAAGCCCTTCTCCTTTGAAATAGACAATATGATCCGTTACAATAATGGCATCCTGAAGGCTAAAAAAGGCATGGAAATAAACACTAGAGATATCATCAGAAATGTATTTGACAGCTTTTCATATGAATTAAGTAAAGACATCAGAGAATTTGCCCGTTCAAAATCTTTAGGCAACAGCAACAATATAATATTCTGCGGAGGCGGCAGTACTCTCTTATTTGAAGACCTTGGTAAATATCTCAACAGTGATTTTACTTGTTCCAAAAGCAATATGGGTGAATTTGATAATGTCATAGGCAGCATGTATTACAGGCTGTATAAAGATCATAACAACAAAAAAGAAGAGTAGGTGAATATATGCTTATTAATCTGTTGGAGGAATATCCTATAATCGCCATAGAAGAAGCCCACCTGCTTGGACAGGTAAATGGGGCAATCTTGCAGGAAAACATCTTAACATCCCTTTTATGCATCAATG
>JAGXRU010000149.1 GCA_018335765.1 Alkaliphilus sp. | reverse complement strand
GAAGAACCAGAGCCCAACAGAAATCCGAAATTGTTCAATTACAAACTATATTTAAAGTCTCAAAAAATAAATTCTATGTTGTATGGGAGCATTGACCAATTAAAATTTTTAGAGAGCCAGAATAGCATACCAAAGTTAGTTGGACAGCTTAGACATAAAATAATTACAAATTCTTATAAAATAATGTCTGAGAAGGAAAGCGGCATATTGCTGGGAATATTATTTGGACAAAAGGACTATGTGGATGATGAAGTAAATCAGTCTTTTCAAGAGGTGGGCGTGGCTCATATTTTAGCAGTGTCTGGTCTGAATGTTGGTATTGTCTACTTGTTTATGAATAGGCTGTTGAAAGGGATTACCCTGCATTTTAGGACAATAATTATAGTTTTAGCTCTGTTTGTTCACATGATGATTACAGGAAACACACCCTCTGTTGCGAGGGCTACTTTTATGATTTTAATGTATATTTTAAGCCAATTCTTTGATAGAAAATATGATTCTATCTCTGCAATTTTTTTCGCTGCATTAATCATGTTGATAGTCAATCCTATTCAACTAATGATGACTGGTTTTCAGTTATCTTTTCTCGCCGTTTTATCAATCGCACTATTATACAAGCCGATATTGAGTAAAATGAAGTATATACCAGAGTATTGGGCTGAATTAATTGCAGTTACAATAGCTGCACAGATTGGGATTCTTCCTATTACTGTCTACTACTTCAATATTATTTCACCATGGGCTCCCCTGGTTAACTTACCTATTGTAATTATATTGGGCTACTTGGTGCCAGTGGGAATGCTAGTTATTTTAATCAGTTTTTTTAGTATAGGGGTAGCTGGCTTTTTAGGCTATTTTCTTCAAATAGGCGTTGTCTTAATGACCAAAATAGCAGAATTCGCAGGTTATTTACCTTTTTCTGTTCTCAAAATGGTCTCTCCAAGTGCATTCACAACAGCTGTTTTTTATTTAGTTATAATTTTAAGCTTGTTATCCAAACAATACTTTGTTAAAGCCAAATACAGCAAAAGAAATTATATTTTTGCATTATTAGCTATTTATATTATTGTTCAAATGGGTAGAAGTATTATTCCTGACAAAATGGAGCTAACCTTTTTAGATGTGGGGCAAGGAGATTGTTCTATAATAAGAACCCCAGGTGGACAAACTGTTTTAATAGATGGAGGGGGAAATAGAGAAGGTGGCTTCGATGTAGGCGAGAAAATATTAGTGCCTTATTTACTCAAAAATGGTATTCGTAAAATTGATCTAATTTTCATTTCTCATTTTCATAAGGATCATATGGGGGGACTTATTAGTGTTTTAGAGAATATGAAGACCGAGACATTAATAATTGGCGAACAACCTGAAAGAACTGAAGAATATGATTTGATTCTCAGTAAGTGCAAAGAAAAAAATGTAAAGGTGCAGGTAATGTCTGTCGGAGAAACTGTTATACTGGAAAAAGACATGAGCTTTAAGGTCTTGCATCCCAGTGATTCACTAATAACTAACAGTCGTGATGATATAAATAATAATTCCTTGGTAGTATTGATGGAATACAAAAATATGAGGACTTTGTTTACAGGAGATATTGAAGCAGAGGCTGAAAGCCATATTGTTCAAAATTATCCAGATCTTAAAGTGGATATCCTGAAAATACCTCATCATGGCAGCAAAAATTCCAGCTCTCAAGAGTTGTTAGATCTTTTGGAGCCAAGAATAGCTGTAATACAAGTGGGAAGAAATAATTTTGGACATCCAGATGAAACTGTTTTAGAAAAACTTGAAAATCGCAACATTTTATTATATAGAAACGATCTAAATGGTGCTATAATTATTACTATTAGTGGAGAAAAGGTAATAACTAGAACCACCTTAAACCTAGAAGATGACAGTTGAACCATTACGCTTTATTTGGGGGGTTAGATAATGGAATACAAAGATGTATTAGAAGAACTTAAAAGAGATCAACTAGGGCACTTATATCTGTTTCACGGAATTGAAAAATTTCATATAGAATATACCCTGCAAAAAATTAAGGAGAAAATAGTATCTGAAGGATTGGAAAACCTGAATTTTCAAGTCATAGAGGGCAAGGATGCGAATTTAGACACGCTTAAGAATGCTTGTGAAACTACACCATTTTTAAGAGGAAAACGAATGGTAATAATTAAGGACTTAGAAAACTTATATAGCAAAAAAAGCAATACAAAAGAGGATGAAGAAAACAAACTGATAAAATACATTGAGAATCTCCCTGAATATACCCACCTATTCTTTTCAAGCATGGAGCCCATTGACTCAAGAAAAAAAATTGTTAAAGCCATAGCCAAGAACGGAAAAATTGTTGAATTTCCAAAACTATCATCAAAAGATCTGAGCAGATGGATCCAGAAAACATTTTTAAAATATAAAAAGGAGATTAGTGAAAAACAAGTGCATGTCTTGATGGAAACAATTGGATATTTAGACAAGAACTCTGTCAAGAATTTGCAGGACGTTGAAAATGAAATTAAAAAAATATGCAACTATATTGGAGATAGAACAAACATTACAAATCAGGATATTGAGATAATGACACCAAAAAATTTAGACAATAATATATTTTCTCTGGTAGAAGCTATAGGACTCAAAAATGGGGGAAAGGCGTTTACTTTTCTTAATGATATCTTATTAGATGGAGAATCGGAAATAAGAGTGCTTCACATGATCTCCAGACAATTTAGATTTTTATACCAAGTAAAATTATTGGAAAAGCAAGGATATACCAGTACTGCAATTGCGTCAAAGATTAATGTGCAAGCGTATGTTGCGAAGAAATTTTTAAGTCAAGCTATGAACTTTGATGTGTTTACATTGGAAAATGCCATGAAACAATGTCTTCAAACAGATATTGATATGAAAAAGGGAAAGATTGCCCACAGATTAGGGATAGAAATTTTAATAAGCAAATTTGTTCACCTATAGTTTTCAAAAAAGCGAAAAAGCGTACGTTGTACGCTTTTAATTTATGGGGAATAAATGACGGTTATTTAAAACAATTAGATCGCTTTATTGATGACACCAAGCTTTTTAGATAATCTTGCAACTTTTCTAGAAGCAGCATTTTTATGAAGAGTTCCTTTAGCTGCAGCTTGCATGATTTTCTTTTCAGCAAGTTGGAACTTGCTTTTAGCTTCATCAAAATTACCCGCACTTAGAGCATCTTCAAATCTTCTAATAGCAGTTTTAACGATAGATTTTATTCTTCTGTTTCTTGCCGTCTTTACTTCAATAACTTTAATTCTTTTCTTTGCAGATTTAATATTAGCCAATCTATTCACCCCCTTATACCCAGTTCAACAAATGATATTTTATCACGAACAGCATAAAATTGCAAGGTAAAAAAGCCCTAATTCTTTTATTTCCATATAAAACAATTATTATGCATAACACACTTAAATGTTATAAGCATAAATTCCTTATACATAAAAAAAATAGCAACGAGAAAACTAATATAACTGGAGGTGTATTTTTATGTTTAGAATAAGAACAGATTTAGCTCTAGAAACTAGAGAATTATATAGAGAGAATATGAAGCAAGAAATTCCAGGAGTAGAGGTAGAGCAAAAAGAAGAGATGTTTGCTACGGTAACAAGAGTCAAGGTTCTAAATAAACAGGGTAGTGAAATAATTGGTAAACCTGAAGGTGAGTATATTACTATAGAATCAGCGGGTTTGAAAAAGGCAGATCCAGACCTGAAGGATCAAGTGAGCCAAATGTTGGCAAAAGAGTTAGTTTGTATTATCCCCCCAAAAATGAATCTTAAAACTTTGATTGTAGGACTAGGAAACTGGAATATAACACCTGATGCATTAGGACCTCAAGTGGTGTCTAAGGTTTTCATCACTAGACATCTGTTCGAGAGTTATGGAAAGACTGAGGATACAAGCATGACATCTGTGAGTGCGATCTCACCAGGTGTCATGGGTACTACTGGTATAGAAACTTTTGAAATTATTCGAGGGATTGTTGAAAAGACTCAACCAGATCTGATAATTGCAATTGATGCCTTGGCATCTAGAAAAATGGAGAGGGTGAATACAACAATTCAAATAGCGACCACTGGTATATGTCCAGGGTCCGGAGTTGGCAACAAGAGAAAAGAGATAAGCGAAGCTACTCTCGGAGTTCCGGTCTTAGCTATAGGTGTTCCTACGGTTGTAGACGCTGCTACCCTTGCGAATGATACCATAGGCTTAGTTGTTGACAACTTTGTTCAACAAGCGCAGAAAGGCTCTGAGTTTTATAATATTCTTAAAGGAATCTCAGATGAGGACAAATATAATTTGATAAAGGAAGTATTAGATCCATATGGAGCAAATGTTATCGTTACCACAAAGGATATAGACATAGTAGTAAAAGATATCTCGCAAATCATTGCAAATGCTATCAATATTTCTCTGCATCCTGGAATAGATTTAAAGGATGTAAATAGATATTTGCAGTAATAGTAAATTTCACTCATATATTATTGATGCTTCTCATATAATTTTATAGTAAATTCAACTACGGAAAAAGCAGAAGAGAGGTGACTAATATATGACAAGAGTTAGGAGATTGGAGATAAGGAAATATAGTAGATGGATGTATATTATTTTTATTCTTTTGATGTGCTTGATTACCTTTAGCTTAATTGTCATGGATGATAATATCGTTGTGCGAGCTAAAAGCATTGGAGAATTGGACAACCAAATATTGAGAAGCCAAGAGGAAATGGATAAAAACAAACTATTTCTTGTAGTATTAAGCAAAAGTTATCCAATGCTGGAAGTGAACTACGAGCTAGAGCATGGTGAAGAGAGCCTGCCTCAAATTTATAGATTGGCATTGGAAAAAATAATTAAATTTGACTATAGGGATCCCCGATCTTTTTTGAGAGCACAAATACCAGTTTTAAGTGAAGTGAATGATGATTTGGGCGAAATTAGTTATAGTATTAACGTTAATCAACCAGACTATGAACCTGAAAATAATGGCAATGATCAAGAAATATTTTTTGTCGACAGAAATGAAACACCTGTACCTGTTGATGTTCCAAAAGATGTACCTGTAATGAGCATTCAGGAGACAGATGATGACAGAATAGTTTCTAGTGTACCGATTGTATCGTCATCAATTAAAAGGCCTAACAAAACTAAACTTGACGCTGAAAAACCAACGATCCTAATTTATCATACTCATGGAACAGAATCATATCTGCCTGAAAAAGCGGGAAATTTTCGTTCTCTCAATAAAAAGTATACTGTACGATCAGTCGGTGAGCAATTGACAAAACATTTAACAAGAAAGGGTCACAATGTAGTTCATGATGAGACGATTCATGACTATCCATCCTTTCAACAGTCATATGTAAGAGGATTGGAAACCCTAAAGAGTAATCTTGACAAAAATCAAAGTATTAAAATAATTTTTGATATACATCGGGATGCTGCACCGGAAAGTCCGAATGCAAGAGAAAATAGTATTGTGTTAATTAACAATGAAAAAGTTGCAAGATTTTGCATGGTGGTAGGTACTCGAAATGATAATGCGGAACAACTCATGATTTTTGCAGAATATATAAGAGCAAAAAGCGACGAGCTTTATCCAGGCCTTGCAAAAGCAACTATAACAAAGGATTTTAGGTTTAATCAATACAACTCTGATTACTATGCATTAATAGAGGTAGGTAATACAGCTAATAATATTGAAGAAGCGCTTAGAACATCAAAGTACTTAGCTGAGATTATAGATAGTGTTATTCAAGATATTAGAGAATAAAATGGGGGGGAGACAATATGTCTCTCCTTTAATAGTATAAAAATAACTAAGTAGGTCGAAAATAATACTGGTGATTTTAATGAGTAGAGCAGACAGAAAAAAAAATGATAAATCTAAAGAGAATAATAAAATAGGCAGAAAGCTATTTTGCATTTCTATTTTACTGTTTTTATTGATATTCGGAATAAAAACAGTCGATAATGCTTTCAGATCTATGCTTTTAATTGATGAACCTAAGGTTTTTGGCCACTTGAGATTGGATGAAAGTATTCATCAAATATATTTTTTGGGTGAAAAGGTATTCGTAAATGAAGAGGACATTAGGGAAGTCTACGGTTATATGACAGACGAAGTAGAAGTGTTTATTCAGATGATAAAGGATAAGAAGGGTCAGCTTGTTAAAAGGAATGAACAATAACCGAGGAGATGCTCGGTTATTGTTTTCTTTTTCACGTCAGTTGAAATAGTTAATGCAATTAGGAAGTAGTTAATGAGACTTCTCAGTTGCATTTACTTTGGCAAATAAGAGATCTTTTTTTGAACAATTAACAACTCTATACGGTTTTTAGGAATTATGTTATAATAGTGAAGATTATTTTATATGTAATAATAGGAGGTGTAGTTGATGCCTAGTAATCGTCAAAGTTCGATACGTAATTTCAGTATCATTGCCCATATAGATCATGGAAAATCTACCCTTGCGGATAGACTCATAGAGCAAACGGGAATGCTGACTCAAAGAGAAATGAAGGATCAGATACTTGATAGCATGGACCTAGAGAGGGAACGAGGGATCACCATAAAGTTGCAAACCACTCGTTTGGTTTATAAGGATAAAAACGGAGAAAATTATATTTTGAATCTAATAGATACGCCAGGGCATGTGGATTTTACTTATGAGGTATCTAGAAGTCTCGCTGCCTGTGAAGGAGCTGTTTTAGTTGTAGACGCTTCACAAGGAGTTGAAGCTCAAACCTTGGCAAATGTGTATATGGCACTAGAACAAAATTTGGAAATTGTGCCTGTGATTAATAAAATTGATCTTCCTAGTGCCAGACCTGATGAAATCAAGGAAGAGATAGAGGATATTATAGGCATTGATGCTAGTTATGCTCCTTTGATATCTGCAAAGGAGGGCTTGAATATTGAAGAAGTTTTAGAAGCTGTTGTTAAACATATTCCTGCTCCTTCGGGAAATGAGGAGGAATCATTAAAAGCTTTGATTTTTGACTCCTATTATGATAGCTATAGGGGTGTTGTGGCATATGTCAGGATTGTTGATGGAACAGTAAAACCAGGTGATAAGATTCTCATGATGGCTACCGGCAAGAAGTTTGAAGTCAATGAGGTTGGTATATTTTTGCCATCTCCATTTCCAATGCAAGAA
>JAGXRU010000148.1 GCA_018335765.1 Alkaliphilus sp. | reverse complement strand
AGGATGATTTTGGATAAAATACATTATGGTTATATTCAGCTTGATATGCGTCAAATATATCAATTGGCTCAACATATTCATTTCTGTATGCCCTCTTCATGCATAACCTGCTGTCTAGTACCCATTTTGGCGGATCTTCATTTTTTTTATTAAAAGCTACTTGTATAAAAGTCGCCATTATACAGAGGTTTCTAAATTGATTTTTTGAATATTTATCTATATTACTCACGTCAACATTATACATCCATTCAATAGACTTCTCTTGGTTGTATTTTATTCTATGCAATACATTTATAATCACGTTGTGTAAATCTTTTATTTCTAAATCTATAAAATCTATTTTCATAATTTACTCAACCTTTCTACTAGTGTATTTATAAATCTACCTATTACATTTTTTTCGTACTTGTTACGCTTAATAACTGATTCTTTCTTAAAATATTCCAGCAGTAAGCTCCTCAGTTGATATTGAGTCTTTATTTCTAAAGATACAGCAAGCTTATAGGCATCATCTAAATCGTTCGAAATTCCCAACCTAGCCGAGAATAATTTCATTGCCAATAATTGCCTAGCTGTAGGTATCGATATTGTCAGTGCTCCAAATCTAACTTCCCTAATAGGTTTATCCTGCCTATACATATCCTCAAATACAATTTCCGCCACGGCATAATTTAACCAATCTTGTTGTATATTCCTCTTCTTGGCTATAATCTCAGCTTGTTGCCTTATATTATCGTCCGTATATATGCAGTCTATATCGAAGGTAGTTTCTCTCAATTGATATTCAGCGCATATAACAGCTCCGCCATAAATATACATTTGAGCGTATACTCCTTTTTCCAATAATCTATCTCCCAAGTCTTGAAGCAAACAGATTATTTCTTCTCTTCCTAGCTGTATTTTATCATTCATATGCTTCACCTTCCAATTTCCTTCCAATTCCCTTCCTATTTCTCATTATACCCTAAATCTTCAATTTATCTATTAAATATATAATACTGCCTAAAATTAAGTCTAAAATTAAGCAACCCCCTAGTTTTCTATGCTTATTTCAATAGTTAGACGTACTCTGATCATAATAACTATCTGAAAAAATCAATATGGAATATGCATTTATTTATTGATATAATCATTTTAAACCATTACCGCAAATAACAATTTTCGAATCCAACATTCTAAAGAATAGAGGTTTAAAGTGAAACAAAAATTTATCCTAAGGTTTAATGATCTTTCTATTAAGAAAAAAATTACTTATTTATATTTACCGCTTGCTATCATACCCATGCTCCTATTTGCCTTTATTTCGGCGAATTATTATGAGAGTGCGATAGTAAATCGTAGTATTGGCAGTATGGAGGATAACAACATACTTGTATCCGATCGAATTGATGCCATATTATCAGAGGCAGAAAGCAGCGCTACATTTTTAACCCTCAGTATCAATCGATTGCTGAACAATGAAGAATTCAGAGGAACTTTGAACAATAACATAAAATTGTATAACCTTATTTCAAACGAGTTGTCCTATGCAAAATTGATCTATAGAAATATTGATTCTATAGGCTTTATAGACAAAGCCCAGCGGCTTTATTTTTCGGACTTTGAATTGCAAAACGGTAGAGCGCACATCCTCGCTTCAGAAATGTATACACATTTGCAAGGAACAACAGGCAATAGAGTATGGTTTGAACTAAATCAACGAGATTTTTTGACGAAATCTCCGGAGCATAAGATGCTGACTTTAGGTAAGAAGGTTTGGAACATCAACACCGGTGAAACCATAGGCTTTTTATTTATCAATATTAATGAAACAACATTCACTGATCTTTTCAGCGAACAGTTGGTAGATTATTCTATTTACAAAGATGATGGGCGATTGCTCTATTCAAAAGTCAATAACGCCAACTCCCCTAAGCTTGACCGTTTTCTTATGGATCCATATCCAAAATCAAAACTGATAACCCTCGAAAACAACAGGGTTCTTGTTACTAAGACACACATTGAACGATTGAACTGGATACTTCTCAGTCAGGCTAACTTAAATGTGCTGACAAGAGATTTGACAAATATTTTAATGCTCCTTGTAATAATGCTGTTAACTATTATTATACTCGAAATTACGATGACTTCTGTACTCAATAACCTGATTACAAATCCAATCATGAAGTTGAAACAAGGCGTTGAAGAAATTTCGAAAGGAAATTTTGACTTTCATTTTAGAATGAAAACTAATGACGAGATCGGTTTGTTTGCTCAAAGCTTCAATCACATGTCCGCCCAAATTAAAAAACTTCTCAAGGACGTTGAACGAGAAGAAAAGAAAAAAAGGGAGTATGAGCTGGCTTTAATCCAACAGCAGATCAAACCGCATTTCTTATACAATTCGCTTGACATCATCTTAAAACTTTCTCAGCTTGGACAAAATAGAAAGGCTCAAAAAGTGACGATAAGACTTGCAGATTATTATAGAAAATCCCTTTCATGCGGAGCAGATGTTATTTCAGTGAAAGACGAAATAAATCTTACCGTGGATTATCTGGAACTTCAAAAGTTGAGATATTCTGAAATGTTTGACTATCAAATTGATGTTTCAAATCATATAGAATGCAAGGTCATACCTAAATTGTCCCTTCAACCCATAGTGGAAAATGCCATTGAGCACGGCTTCAGCTATAGCTGCGCATCAGGTCATTTGAGGATTTATGATGAAATAAAAGACGATGTGTACGCCATTATCATTACGGATAACGGAGCCGGTATAGCTCCTGAAAGGGTTGAACGCATAAATGCAATGTTATCAAACACACTTTCTACACATCAAGTTCAAAATGTAGACAGCTTTGGTCTTAAAAATGTTAATCACAGATTAAAGCTTTTTTTCGGTGACGCTTATGGAATACATATAAAAAGTCTTGAGGGAAAAGGAACTGAAATAATGATAAAATTGCCGAGGGAAGATCGACATGATTAAAGTTATGATTGTAGATGATATGCCAATTTTTCTTGAATATTTAAGGACAGCCATAGATTGGGAAGTCTATGGCTTTGAATTATGCTGTGAGGCGAGGAATGGGCAAGAGGCCTATGAAAAAGCCCTGCTCTACAAGCCCGATATTGTCCTGTCCGATATTATGATGCCCTACCTTGACGGCTTGACTCTTGCAGAAAATCTACGGCAATTGAATCCGGAAATTGCTGTTGTGCTAATAACCGGCAATAGTGAATTTGAGTATGCAAGAAAAGCTCTAAGACTGGGTGTAGTGGATTATATTGTAAAACCCTTTGAAAAAGAGGAATTAATTTTAACCCTTTTGAATTTACAAGACAATATCAATAAAGTCCTCGAAAGCAGAACTTGGAAGGAAGATGAACTCTATTTAAAAAGAGAGCAGCTGCTCAGACATCTGATTTATGCTAAGTCCATCGATTTAAAAATGAGCGAAAGCTTGACACAGCTCGGGTTGCATTTGACAAACGAAAATAGTTTTTTTGCTATTTCTATTGAGATTGAATCTAATTTTGAGAATATACATTTGTCTGAAAAGGCTATGAACTGGAAGAGCGTTATTGGGAATATATATGATAATTATATGGAAAGCGACATCCCAAAATACTTTTTTACGGATTATGAGGGGCATGTTGTATTTATTAACCGTATAAACGAAGACAAGGAACTATCCTTAGAAGATGAAGATTTAGAACATTTCATACAATTTATTAAACAAAAACTACAATTAGATGTGACGATAGGTATCGGCGGCATATACACAGGTTTACCGGGAATAAGAACTTCTTATTTAGAATCTATAAATGCACTTAGTCACCGTTTTAAACGAGGTGGAAACAAAGCCATAAAATACGATATGATTACCCTTGAGGAGAAGACTTATGGATTTTATTCCGCAGAGATAAATGAAATAATACTAAAAAACTTGCATCATCAAAATGCAGAAAAGACACTGGCAGTAATCGATTCTGTCTTTCAAGAAGCTGATTTAAAGGGATTTAGCTCGGAATACAGAAAAATGATAAACATGGGTCTTATCAGCCTATTGCTGTCCTATATTGTCAAGGCAAGAAAAAACATCTCTGATGTTCTCCCTCAAACCTTCAGACCTAGCTCCGTTATTTATACCGGTACTGACGAAGAACAAAGGATTTTTATTAAAGACGCTTACAGAATAGTATTTGACTATCTCGCTTCACACCTTGACACAAAATCCGGTCAAATTGCATGGGATGCCAAGAAATTCATCGATAGCAACTACAACAACCCTGAATTTGGGATGAACGATTTGTCGAAAAAGCTTTTGATAAACCAAACCTATCTCAGACGGATGTTCAAAAATGAAATGGGTATGACTATTTCAGAATATTTGACAAAGGTCAGGATGGAACATGCCAAAGAAATGATTTTGGAGGGATTTTATAAGCTCTCTGCCATATCAGAACTGGTGGGATATCGAGATGCAGGATATTTTAGCAAATGCTTTAAGCTTTACTATGGCGTATCTCCCAGCGAATATCAATAGCAGTAGATTAAATAAGGGCTTTGCCCGTCATTCAATTTAGTTATACTCGGTTTTTCGAAAAGTACAAATTTATATTGGATATTACATTTTCATTACAACACTTAAAATATATACTGTTTTTACGGGAAGAACATTTCTATCCCGAAGAATTGTATAGGGGGAAGATCAATGAAAAGGTTTACTGTATTATCAATGGTTATGCTGCTCATAGTAGGTTTGCTTTCCGGTTGTGCCCAACCAGAGCCTGAAGTAGCTGCACCGGATGCTCCTTCAGATGAAATTATAACTCTAAGAATTTATGCTCAGTATTCTGACGACGATTCAAAGGTTCCCTTTGATTATGCTGTTGAGCAATTAGCAATCGCTTTCCCAAATGTTAAGCTTGAACTGGATATTCAGGCACAGGATGATGGCATGAAGCTTCAAACCTATGCCGCTACCGGAAATTTACCGGATATTTTCCAGGTAGGGCTGTCACAAATCGAAACCTTCAAGGAATCCGGCAATATCATGGTACTTAATGATGTAGCCAAGAGAACAGGTTTCCTTGATCGTGCATACCCAACTGCCGATAATATTATCTTCAATGAAGATGGTAACATCTATGCGTTTCCTTACGCCGGCAACGAGTTAGTATTATGGTATTACAACAAGGCCTTGTTTGAGCAGTACAATGTTAAAGTTCCCGAAACCTTCGATGAATTATTGACAGCTATTAAGGTGTTTAATGAAAACGATATTATACCAATGTCAATTTTTGCTAAGGAAAAATGGATTACTACAGCTATGTATGACGTACTTGCAACTCGCTTTGATCCAGCCGGCATAACGAAGCTAGATTCCGGAGAGGCTAAAGCGTCAGACGAGCCATTTACAAAAGCTGCTGAAGCACTAAACCAGCTTGTTAAAGCCGGAATGTTTGCCGAAGGTGCAACAAATACAAACTATGACCAGGCTGCAGCACTTTTCTATGAGGGAAA
>JAGXRU010000147.1 GCA_018335765.1 Alkaliphilus sp. | reverse complement strand
TAAAGCGTAATTATCGTTTGCGTTTATCTTTATGTTCCCCAGTTTATTAAGGCGGACCCCAAGGAAAAACCGCCACTCGCTACTTTTAACTCCATACCCCCGTCGAAACCAGTACGCCCCCATGATATATGGTAAAGATCTAATATGATCTCTGCCTGTCACGTAATTCTTTTTGAATTCTCATTTGAGCATCTTTCTTGGCGATATCATGTCGTTTATCGTATAATTTTTTACCCTTTGCTACAGCTAATTCAATCTTCACCTTACCCCGCTCATTTAAATATGCTTTGAGAGGGATAATGGTAAGACCTTGCAATGCGATATACCCAAAAAGTTTGTTAATTTCCCTCTTATGCAAAAGGAGCTTGCGACTTCTTAGTGGATCTACATTAAAGATATTTCCCTGTTCATATGGGCTGATATGCATTTTGTGAATAAACACTTCACCACCTACTACTTCTGCATAGCTGTCTTTAAGGTTTATTCTCCCCATTCTAATAGATTTTACTTCAGTCCCTGTTAGTGCAATTCCAGCCTCATAAGTTTCCTCTATGAAATAGTCATGCCATGCTTTTTTATTATTTGCTATTATCTTCATATTCGCCATATTAACACCTGCTTTTTTGTTACTACTCCAAAGAATCTCATGTAAATGTTAACATGAAATTCGTATTATGTCAAGCAACCGACTTCTTCTCCTAATACAGTATTCTGCAAGATTTCCTGAATTTGTAATGAGTCATTAATATTTCTCTATCAATAATTAAGTATATATTTCTCTATTGCCATCGCAACGCCACAATCATCATTAGCGGTGGTTACATAATCAGCTTTACTCTTGACCAATTCTTCGGCATTCCCCATGGCAACACCTAGTCCTGCATAGATCAACATGCTTATATCATTTTCATTGTCACCAAAACAAACAACTTCCTCCTGTTTTACACCTAACAACTTAGCTAAATGCATAACAGCAGTGCCTTTGCTTACACCTTTTCTCATAATTTCCACGTTGTTATACCAAGACTTACTGATTTCTAAAGTTTCAATCTTTTCCAAAGTTTTACGGATTTTCTCAAGAAGGTCTAAATCATCGCTATTAATCTGAATTTTATATACTCTTTCATCAAAGTGAGATATTATTTCATATGGATCTTCAATAATTCGTATTTCAATTTGTTCCTCTTCGTTCATGGTCCTATTCCACTCTAAATATTTCAAAGAACTATATTCAAAGCTTTCAGTATAGAAGGTGTTTTCAGTATAGAAGTGAAAGTATAGGTTATTTTCTTTGCATAGGTCAAAAACCTTAAAACAATCCTCAGTTTCTATATGACTTTCATACATAATATTATCATCATGCAAGTTCTTTATTATAGCACCATTACACGCAATGATAGGTGTTACAATGTCCAGATGCTTTGCATAAACCTTTGCAGACGTATATATTCTACCTGTTGCTATAGCTACATGGATTTTTTTTGCCTGCAGTTCTTTTAACGCCCTTTTATTTCTTTCTGACACCAAACCATTACTATTTAACAAGGTTCCATCCATATCACAGACTACAAGTTTGTACATTTTTCTCGTTTACCCCTTTCGCTTAGCAGTTATATTACAAAAAAATATAACTTTCCTATAAAATATTAAAGAGATACCGTAAGGCATCTCTTTAATATTTTATTACTGTATAATCATAAAGTCAATTTGCTTTTGAGAAATATCTGCCTTTATTACCTTGATGCGTACTGCATCTCCTATTCTGAAGGTTCTTTTAGTTCTTTCCCCTCTGAACAGGTAGTTGTCTGGATCAAAAATGTAGTAATCATCAACAAGCGAGCTTATTCTTACAAGCCCTTCAATAGTATTGTCAAGTTCTACAAACATTCCAAAAGACATTACACTGCTTATGATTCCATCAAATTCTTCACCAATGTGATAAGTCATATATTCAGCTTTTTTTAAATCATCAGTTTCTCTCTCAGCTTCCATAGCTAGTTTTTCTCGTTCAGACGATATGAGTGCAGCCGTTGCTACTATTTCTTTTAGTTTCTTCATTCTCTTTCCTGTTATTTTCGCTTTAAGAGTTTCTTTTATTATCCTGTGAATCTGTAGGTCAGGATAGCGTCTAATAGGTGATGTGAAATGACAGTAGTTATGGGCTGCCAATCCAAAATGGCCAGAGTTATCTGGACTATATCTAGCCTTCTTTAATGCCCTAAGCATCAAGGTATTGATGATCTTCTCTTCTTTTCTTCCTTCAACTTTTTTAACTAAATCCTGAAGAGCAGTTGGATGTACTTCCTTTGTCACACCTTTCAAATGATATCCGAAGTTATGTATAAACTTGTTAAAGGCTTCTATCTTCTCCATATCTGGATTTTCATGGATACGATACACAAATGGTGTATCTGCCGAATGATAATGTTCTGCAACTGTTTCGTTACATAAAAGCATGAACTCTTCGATGATTCTATTAGCAATCCTTCTTTCAGCCTTCTTGATCTCTATCGGGCGTCCGTTTTCATCTAATATTATTTTAGATTCATCAAAATCAAAATCTATGCTTCCTCTCTCATCTCTTCTTTTTCTTAATAATAAAGCTAATTTTTCCATAAGTTTAAAATCATCGACCAAATAGTCGTATTTTTTAATCAAATCTACATCATTATTGTTTTCTAATATATCTGATACATCTGTATATGTCATTCTTTCACAAGTTCTGATAACACTTTCATATACATCATATTTTATGACTTTTCCTTTTTTATCTATTTCCATGTTAACTGATAAGGTTAATCGATCAACCTTTGGGTGCAAGCTACATACTCCATTAGATAATTTCGGGGGAAGCATTGGTATTACACGATCTACAAGATATACACTTGTACCCCTCTTTAATGCTTCCTTATCAAGATCACTTAATTCTTTCACATAATAAGTAACATCAGCAATATGAACCCCTAGTAAACTATTTCCATTTTCTAGTATTTTGATTGAAACAGCATCATCAAGATCCTTAGCGTCTGAGCCATCGATAGTGAAAATCCTTTCATTTCGCAAATCTCTTCTTCTATCAATTTCTTCCTGAGGTATTTTATCTTCGATAGCATCTGCAGCTGTTTTAACCTTTTTTGGAAATTCCTCTGGCAGTTTATGTTTTTTTATAATTGAAATAATATCTGTACCGACATCGTCCTTATGCCCTAAGACTTCAATAATAGTTCCTTCCGGATTTCTTCTTGGTTCAGGCCATTTTGTTATTTTAGCTATGACCTTAAAACCCTCCTTAGCTCCATTAACCTCCGACTTAGGTATGTAAATATCCATATTAATACGATTATCATCAGCTACAACAAACCCAAAATTCTTACTTCCCTCATATGTGCCTACAATTTCGTCATTAGCCCTTGTTAAAATCCTGATAATTTCACCTTCTGATTTTTTCCCATCTGCACTTTTCCTAGAAATCCTTCCTATTACACGATCATTATGCATGGCACCGTTAATATCTGTGGCAGGAATAAATACATCTGAATAGCCATCTATCTCAGATAGAATAAATCCAAAACCTTTGGTATGCATTTGAAGCTTTCCTACCATCAAATTCATTCTTTCTGGAGCTGCATAACGTTTTTTCTTTGTTTTAATTATTTCTCCTTTTTTTTCCATGTCTTCTAAAACTGAATAAAAGCTTGCTATATCATTCGTTTTTAAATTAAAAATACTAGCTAATTCATTGTCAGTCATTGGGTTATAAGCTTCTTCTCTCATGAATTCCAACAATTTCTCTCTACTGATCAATTTAATACCTCCATTCAACAATCTAATAGCCATGATAAAACTTTCTAAGAATAAAAATCATTGTAATTATTCTTGCCATATGTCATTATTTTAGACATTTTTTAGACATTTTTTAATCTTCTTTAAGCAATTCTCATTTCCTAGGAAATCTTCAAACTCACCGTCGTCTAATATGTATCCAATATGCAAATGATGAAACAATAATTTGTTGACTGTGAAATAACTGGAATACCTATAATATAAAAAATTTAGGAGCGAACAAAGTTCGCTCCTGCTTTGATACATTAAATAAGGGCTTTGCCCGTCATTCAACGGTTTCAGTGGGA
>JAGXRU010000146.1 GCA_018335765.1 Alkaliphilus sp. | reverse complement strand
TCTTTAAGTTTGCTTATCAAGGCTAAATGTGCCAAGTATATCGGTAGCAAGTTATACCTAAGATTTATTGTCGGAGGACTGATACTTGGTATTACGTACTTTTATGCAGGTCAGAAATGACAAAAGAGAAGAAGGACAAATATGGAGGATTAATTGATCATGGTTAATGTTCTTCAAAGCAGATTCTGTGTCAGACTCTTGATTGATGCAATGAATCGGATTTCACTGATTAATTGAAAAAGGGTTTTAGGAGGTAAGCAATGGGTGTGAAATTAAGCTATAAAGATTTTGATTGCTATTTGAAGGAACTTTCATCAAAGTACAAAATTTATGCACCAAAAGTATTAGAAGGCAAGGGCAAATTTGCTGAAACAAATGTTATCGGTTATGAGCAAATTACGTCGTTCAACGAAATTCAACTGGATGAAAAATCGTATTTTTCACCTAAAGAAATATTCTATCCGATTAGAGAAACGCTTTTCTATTTTAAAGACAATGAAGCAGAAGTGCCGGATATTGATGTGAAACCAATTATAATTCTGGCTAGACCTTGTGATTTGAATGGAATCAGAAGATTGGATACAATTTTTCTGAAAAATGGTTTTAATGTCGACTATTACTATAAACGTCGAAGAGAATTTGTTAAATTCATGATGATTGAATGTACTGAAGGTTTTGAGAGCTGTTTTTGTGTATCGATGAATTCTAACATAGCGAAAGATTATGAGGCAGCCATAAGATTTGAAGAAGGCAGTGTTTCAATTAAAACGGTTGATGATGAACTTATAACTGAAACAATAGTGTTATCTGAAAAAGTTGTCTTTGAACCTGAGTTTGTTAGAGAAAACAAGGTGAAAGTGTCTATTCCTGAAGTTGGAAAAGTGACAAAGGAAAGCTTCAATCATAAAATCTGGATGGAATATACTGGAAGATGTATTGCTTGTGGCAGATGCAACACATCCTGTATTACTTGTTCATGTTATAGCATGCAAGATGTCAAATTAAGTGAGGATCAGCTTATTGGTGAGCGAAGAAGAGTCTGGGCAGGATGTCATGTGGATGGGTTTACAGATATGGCCGGGGGGCATATCTGTAGAGCTGATAACGGTGAAAGAATGCGCTTTAAAACAATGCACAAAATAAACGATTTTTATAAAAGGTTCGGTGAACATATGTGTGTCGGCTGTGGTCGATGTGATGATGTTTGTCCTGAGTATATATCGTTTTCAAAATGTATTAATAAATTGAATCAAATCATTGAGGAGGAGAATACCAGTGGATAATCCATATCTACCTAAAGCTTATGAGATATTAGATATTCAAAAAGAAACAGAGATTGATTATACATTCAAGGTGGCTTTCGAAGGGGATTTGATAGGTGGACAATTTATGGAAATATCTATTCCTGGTGTGGGAGAAGCGCCGATATCGATCTGTGGTTTTGATGAGCGTTCACTGGAAATGACAATCAGAAAAGTTGGAAGGCTCACCGACAGAGTTTTTGATCTTAGACCTGGAGATAAGTTGTTCATGAGAGGACCGTATGGGAACGGTTTTGATGTGAATCTGTTCAGAGGAAAAGATATTGCGTTTATTGCAGGTGGTACTGGATTAGCACCAGTAAGAAAAACTATAGATTACTTCGTTAGAAACTCAGAGGAGACAGAAAATCTGGAAATTCTTGTTGGTTTCAAATCACCTAATGATCGGCTTTTTATTGATGATATTGAACGATGGAAAAACACGGTAAATACAACAGTGACTGTTGATAAAGGCGATGAGACTTGGGACGGTGAAACCGGACTTGTAACGACCAAGATAGATAGGCTTGATTTATCCAACGTAAAAGACAAGGTAGCAGTAGTAGTCGGACCACCGGTTATGATGAAATTCACAACGCTGGAATTGATCAAAAAAGGATTCAAAGAAGACAATATTTGGGTATCCTTTGAACGAAAAATGAGCTGTGGTATCGGCAAATGTGGTCATTGTAAAATTGATGAAACCTATGTCTGTTTGGAAGGACCGGTATTCAATTATACAAAAGCTAAAGAATTGATTGATTAGGAGGTCTAAGATGAGTGTAAATCGTAAAATAGTAACGAAAAATGCATATAGAATTACAAAAACCAGAGGAAAGACTGCACTTCGAATTAGGGTTCCCGGTGGATTTCTAGAAGCAAAGTATTTTTCATTGATTCAATCAATAGCAGAAGAATATGGTGATGGTACGGTTCATATAACGACACGCCAAGGTTTTGAAGTACCATATATAGATTTTGACAAAATACCTGAGATTAACAGGAAGATAAGACCGCTAATTGAGAGTTTGGATTTAGATGTTGTCGTTACAGATGAGGGCTATCCTGCTGCAGGTACAAGAAATATTTCTGCATGTATCGGAGATAAAGTATGTCCATTTGCTAATGATAATACAACAAGAATTGCTAAACGAATTGAAAAGACATGCTATCCTCATGATTTCCACTTCAAGATTGCAGTGACAGGTTGTCCCAATGACTGCATTAAGGCACATATGCAGGATTTCGGGATCATCTGTACAACTGAACCAGAATATGATGTAAGCAGATGTATCAGCTGTGAAGCTTGTGTCAAAAATTGCAAAAAGAGAGTGACCAGTGCGCTTTCAATGAACGGATTCAATGTGGAAAAAGATGCCGAGAAATGTATTGGCTGTGGTGAATGTATACTAAAATGTCCGACAGGTGCCTGGACTAGGAGTGAGACACCATACTATCGCATGGTCATTATGGGAAGAACAGGAAAAACAAATCCGAGAATTGCCATGCCTTTCGTGAAATGGGCATCTGAAGACGTCATTGTTGCTGTGATCAAGAATACCTACGGTTTTGTTGACCGGTATATCGACAGATCGTTGCCAAAAGAACATATAGGTTATATTGTTGATCGGATCGGATATCAGACCTTTAAAGAAGAGGTTCTTAAAGGTATAGAGTTAAATGATAAAATACAGGTAGCTGAGAATATTCAATGGAATGGATACCGATACAAATCGGACAATCAGTTTAAATCAATGTAGGTAATTGCAAAACGTCTTTATAAAAGAAGTTTATACAGTCAGAAATTGGAACTATTGGAATAAATATCAGCCAAAGAATGCTGATTATGTGCTAAAATAAGCATATAACTCGTTTCAGAATTATGGTTGATTTTGTTTCCAACAATTCAATTTTGCTATAATTTGGTAAGGAGTTATATTTATTCGTGATAAAAAAATCCCATAATAATGCGGGTCGTGGCGTTTTGTATACGCCTGTCAACTTAAAATAAACTGGAGGATTAATATGCATATCTTTGATGAAAAATTTTTGAAAAATAAGAAACAATACCTTATTCAATCACTTATTGCTGCCATCATCTTCATTTTTATGATGACACTCCTTGATATTTTTTTAAACGCAACTGTTATTGTTTCCTTAGCTGCCACAACTTTCGTTATTTTCACCATTCCACTCAAGGAGGGTTCAAAACCACGCTATATTATAGGTGGACATAGCATTGCTATTTTAGTTGGTTCTTGCTTTTATTTTATGTCGAGTTACTTTACAGAAATTAATCTTAGTATTTTTGCTGGACTCGCTGTTGGTTTTACTATTTTTCTCATGGTGATTTTCAACTTTGAGCATCCGCCTGCAACAGCCTTTGCGTTAGGTCTTGTTCTTGGTGGTGTTACCCTTTATAAGATTGCTATCGTTGTTATTGGACTCTCAACCATACTCCTTCTCAAACGAGCTTTGAAAAAGCATCTCATTGATTTACTTTAATGTTGCCATACCCATTACACAGCCTTGAGGAGTAAAAATTCTTCGGAATAAAAACCAACAATTCAATTTCTAAAATAGCCCAAAAATGTTATGATTTTGCTATACAAATATAGTAAAATAGTACATTAAAAGGGGGAATTTAGATTGTTAGACAGAAAGGAAAAAAGAGAACAGGAAAAAAGCACAAATTATTTTTTCGAATTCATTAAAATTAAGAAGCATTTTTTCAAAGAGTTTATTAATTATGGCGATACGACAAGGTTTTGAATTACCAAATGTAGATTTTGACAAATAGGAGGTTATTTATGAGTGAATTATTCTCTCTTGAAGATATTTTTAATATAATGATTGAATTAGAATCCATGGGAAATGAACATTATAGCTATATGAGCGATACAACTAATAATGCGAAGCTGAAAGTGTTGTTTAAGCAACTTGCTGAGGCAGAACTTGCCCATAAAGAACTCTATGAACAGTTCAAAACAGAGAGTATCAGTTTCAGCCATGAAAAAGTTGATAAAGAGTATAAAGCATATATTGAAGTGTTGCTTAATCAAACGGTACAGTTTCTTAATGAAAGTCGGGTGATATCTAATTTTGAAAAGGGATTCAGTATTTCAATTCAGTTGGAAAAAGATACAATCCTATTTTTGAATGAGATCCGTTCGATTATTGAAGCTTCTTACCATGAGGCGATAGACAAGGTCATTACACAGGAAAAAGGTCATTTGAAAGCGCTATATGAATTTAAAGATAAAATTAAATGATACGTTGGGATAGCAACAGTAAGAGGAAAGGGGGACAGGACAAGGTGTCTGTCCCCCTTTCCCCTTGTCCTCCTATCCTTTAACTGCACCACTGATGGTGATCGCTTTCTCAACCTGATTGCTAAACAGGGTGTATACCAAAACAGTTGGCAAGCTTGCTATAACCATTGTTGCACCCATCGCACCCCAGTCAGTGGTAAATTGTCCTTGGAAGAACAATATACCTAGAGGAAGTGTTTTTAGGCTTTGATCCATAACGAGGACATTTGCCAAAATAAATTCATTCCATGAGTTTA
>JAGXRU010000145.1 GCA_018335765.1 Alkaliphilus sp. | reverse complement strand
TTGCAGGTTGTTAAATATTTGAATTCTATATATGCAGATAATAGAAATCCCGAATCAGCATTTAGCAAATTCAGACTAAACAGTCTTATTTTTGAATAATAATCCGCAAATTATATAAATAAATAATACTAGTTTGGCAAGGAAATTGCAAATAATAAACTAAACAAGTGAATTTGGAGGTGTGTATTTAATGGAAAATATCAGAGTAGCAATTTGGGGATTCGGAGCGATGGGAAGTGGTATAGCAAAAATGCTTTTAAAGAAAAAAGGTGTAGAAATTATAGGTGTATGTGATAGAAACAAAGCAAGGGTAAATAAAAGCATGTTTGATTTATTGGGAGTCCAACGAGGAGATCGAAAGGAAGTAATCATTAATGAGAATATTGAAGAAGTACTGTTAGAAGGAAGCTGTGATGTATGTCTATGTGCAACAGACTCTTATACAAAAAATGCTTTTCCAAGATTGAAACTTGTTCTGGAAAAAAAGGTGAATGTCATATCCACAGCTGAGGAAATGGCATACCCAAAAGTTCAAAATCCGGAATTAGCCAAGGAATTAGACAGGATTGCCAAAGAAAATGGTGTTACAGTACTGGGTACCGGTATTAATCCAGGTCTGATAATGGATCTGTTGGTGGTTACTTTAACAGGCTGTATGGTCGATGTGGAACACGTTGAAGCCAAAAGAGTAAATAGCTTGTCACCCTTTGGTCATGCAGTTATGGAAGAACAGGGAGTAGGAATAACAGTAGAAAAATTCAACAGAGGTGTTCAGGAAGGTACACTTGCAGGACATGTCGGTTTTAGTGAATCCATTGGAATGATAGCTGACGCCATTGGTTGGAAAATTGATAAAGTTGAGCAACAAATGAAACCTATTATAACCAATGTTGACAGAAAATCACCCCATGGCTTTGCGGCTGCAGGAAATGTAGCAGGAGTTAACATGACAGGGCAGGGCTATATGAATGGTGAAGTGATGATTGATATGATCCATCCGCAACAAATAGAGCCTGAGATGGAAGGCACCCAAACAGGAGATTATATAACAATTAAGGGTCAGCCTGAAATAAACATGTCTATCAAACCAGAGGTTGAAGGCGGATTAGGCACTATTGCCATGTGTGTAAATATGATCCCACAAGTAATAAACGCATCTCCAGGATTGAAAACAATGTTAGATTTACCTGTACCAAGGGCTATTATGGGTGATATGAGAGATCTAATACAAAGGTAGGAGAAAAATATGAAAGCGATAAAAGGTGACTGGGTACAAATACAAGGCATAGTTTTAGATGTCAATAATAGAGCTCCACAGGTTCCGGAGGATACTAAAAATGTGCCTTTGGAGATATGGGTTAAAGGTTTTGCTCAAAGTAATGGATTCATTGGAGAAGAAATTAAGATAAAAACGATTACGGGAAGGTTGACACAGGGGAAGCTGGTTGCCATTAATCCCACCTACACTCATAGCTTTGGAAATTTTATCCCTGAGTTGCTTCAGATAGGACTTCAATTGAAAGAAATCTTAGCAGGGGGTGAACAAAATGAGTAATCACTGGAGCTATGAAAGTGTATTAGCTAGAAAAAATGAAACGATGAAAAATTCTGTAGGTATAGATTATCGCTCCTTTGAATCGGGTGGAATAGCTTTTGATTATGAAAAGATGATGAGAGAGACTGGCTATACCTTGGAAGAAATGAAAATCATTCAAGGTAATCATAGTGTAGGAAATACACCCTTACTGGAACTAAAGAACCTTACCATGGTTTCCAGAAAAATTGCACAAAAGGGGTTTGGAGCACGGATTTTTATAAAGGATGAAGCTTGCAATCCATCTGGGAGCTTTAAGGCTCGTAGAGCAGCAAATGCTGTCTATCATGCAAAAAAACTTGGTTATAAAGGTGTCATAGCTGCCACCAGTGGAAATTATGGTGCTGCAGTGGCAAGTCAAGCTGCCATGCATGGTTTAAAATGTATAATTGTTCAAGAATGCTATGACAGTAAAGGAAAGGGACAGCCTGAAATTATTGAAAAGGCAAGAAAATGCGAAGCTTATGGAGCTGAAGTTGTTCAATTGTCCGTTGGACCTGAGCTGTTTTATATTTTCTTAAGACTATTAGAGGAAACAGGTTATTTTAATGCTTCTTTATATACACCTTTTGGCATAGCGGGAGTTGAGACTTTAGGGTATGAATTGGCTATGCAGTTCAGAGAGAAAATTGGAAGAGATCCGGATGTTGTTGTCTGTACTAATGCTGGTGGAGGGAATGTAACTGGTACAGCCAGAGGACTCCTTAAAGCAGGTGCAGAAAGCACACAAATTGTTGGTGCTAGCGTTAACCTTCAAGGGCTTCATATGGCAAGCGATAATCATTTTAACAGGAAATCCTTTACCACCGGACATACAGGTTTTGGCATACCATTTTCCACTTGGCCAGACAGATCGGATGTACCAAGATCTGCGGCAAGACCATTAAGATATTTGGATAGGTATGTCACAGTTTCCCAAGGTGATGTGTTTTACATGACTGAAGCTTTGGCTCAAATCGAAGGTCTTGAAAGGGGCCCTGCAGGTAATATATCTTTGGCAGCGGCATTTAGTATAGCTCAAGAGATTGAGGAAGATAAAATAGTAGTTGTTCAGGAAACAGAATACACTGGTGCCGGAAAACACATTCAACCCCAACTATCTTTTGCCAGAGATAATGGAATCGAAATATTGTTTGGGGACCCTGATGATGAAGTACCAGGTAAAAACATTATACTTCCTTCTCATCCAAGATTAATTAAAGCAAAGAATATTGACCTTGCGAAACTAAAAAAATCTTATATTAAAAACTGTTTAGATTTCAGTAATAAGACTGAAATTTCGTCTGGGGATGCAGATTTTTTAGTGCAAGATACCAAGTCGTCCATGGATTTTGTAAAAAATTATCTTGAAGAACAAGGTGTCGCAATTAGGGACTAAATTGATATATTCAGATTCAAATAATGAGAGATCAAAGGAGAAAATAATTATGAAGAGAGCAGATGATTTCCAAAAAAGAAGAGAGCACCTGATTGATTTAACGGATGAACAATTAAAAGAACGATTTTGGCAGCTGGCATCACAGATGGTGGAGCCTTTAATAGATCTTGCAACGAAAAACACAACACCTTCCATAGAAAGGTCTGTGCTACTTAGGATGGGTTTTTCAAGTCTTGAAGCTAAAGGACTAGTTGAAGGCGTAATGGATAGGGGTTTAATGGGGAAAGGTGCGGGTCACGTGGTTTATATATTAGCTAAAGAAAGAAACATATCTATCAGAGATGCAGGCTTGGCACTTCTTGAAGATAACCTTTGGAATGAAGTGTTGGCAATTTTTGAAGGAGGGAATAAAGTATGACTCTAGATATAAACGAAAAGATAGATGTAAAGGAAATATTGAAAGACCTAGAGAATTATAGACCAAAGAGAAGAGGTTGGGTCTGGCGACAAAAGGTAGAAGGGTTAAAAATGGGACCTTTTACTTATAAAAACTGTTCAAAGCCTCTTGTCAATAGTATTCCATTACCTTCAGCTAAGTACTTCGGAGACATAGATCCTCAACCAGAACATACCATAACCACTGAAATAGCTTCGGGACGATTTGAAGATGATATACGCAGAATGAGAATGGCTGCATGGCATGGAGCAGATCATATAATGGTAATCAGAACTGCTGGCCAATCACATTTTGATGGATTAATCGAAGGAACGCCTCAAGGAATTGGAGGCATTCCAATTACTAGAAAACAAGTGCGAGCTCAGAGAAAAGCATTAGATCTTATTGAAGAAGAAGTGGGCAGACCAATTAATTACCATTCTTATGTCAGTGGCGTAGCGGGTCCAGATATTGCCGTAATGTTTGCAGAGGAGGGCGTAAATGGTGCTCATCAAGATCCCCAATACAATGTTCTCTATCGAAACATAAATATGGTAAGGTCCTTTGTAGATGCAGCGGAATCAAAGAAAATCATGGTATGGGCTGATATTGCACAAATAGATGGAGCTCACAATGCCAATGCTACAGCCAGAGAAGCTTGGAAGGTAATGCCAGAGCTTATGGTTCAACACGCATTAAATTCAATATTCTCCGTCAAGATTGGCATGAAGAAATCAAATATATGCCTATCTACCGTACCACCTACAGCTCCGCCAGCACCCAATATACACATAGACTTACCCTATGCCGTAGCGTTAAGAGATTTATTTTCAGAGTACAAAATGAGGGCTCAAATGAATACTAAATATATGGAGTCTTCAACTAGAGAAGCAACAGTGACCCATGTTCTTAATTTAATGATATCAAAACTAACCAGTGCAGACATTCAATCAACAATTACTCCCGATGAAGGCAGAAATGTCCCATGGCATATGTATAATGTTGAAGCCTGTGATACTGCAAAACAAGCATTAGTGGGAATGGATGCCCTGATGGAAATGCTGGAATTAAAGAAGGATGGAGTCCTAGCAGAAAAAGTTAGAGAATTAAAAGAAAGAGCAGTATTATTCATGGAGGAAATATTAGAAACAGGAGGCTATTTTAAAGCGGTAGAAGATGGCTTTTTTGTTGATTCGGGGTATTATCCGGAAAGAAATGGTGATGGTATAGCAAGGAAAAGTGAAGGCGGAGTAGGATCAGGAGCTATTTTTGAAAGAAGCGAGGACTATCTTGCTCCAGTAACGGCTCATTTTGGCTATAACAATGTGAGTCAATATGATCCATCTGCTGTGAACAACCCTTCCAAATTAATTGGAGGATGTACATTCGAGGTTCCAGAAAAAATAATATTTATTGACGAGCTAGATGAAACAGACAATGTTAATGTAAGAATGGAAGAAACTAAGGAGCTAAGAGATACAACAAAAATCAAGCCAGAGGTCGAATGGTTAGGTGATGGCGTTGTTCAAATGGATCTTTTCTTATCAACCAGCAGACGAGTTGCAGAATATGCAGCCCTTGAAATAGGTAAAAAAATGGGTCTTTCAGATGTAGAGGTTATTCATAAAGAAATAATGCATCCATCAGAAGGAACCAGAATTCAATTGAAGGGCAAGGTTGAATTTACAATAGATACCAAGGATCTAGAAATACCACCTGAACCAGATATTATGTCAGAGGAAGAGGTTAGAGCTGACATTGAAGCTAAACCAATGAGAATTGTAGCCGGAACAGTTGGAGAAGATGAACACTCTGTAGGCTTAAGAGAAATCATTGATATAAAGCATGGTGGTATAGAAAAATATGGTATAGAATGCAATTATTTAGGAACATCTGTTCCCTTGGAGAAATTAGTAGATGCAGCTATAGAAATCAATGCTGATGCAATACTAATATCAACAATAATAAGTCATGATGAACTACATTACAAAAATATGAAAAAAATCCATGAACTTTGCATAGAAAAGGGCATAAGAGATAAAATGATTATAGTAAGCGGAGGAACTCAAGTAATTCCTGAAATGGCTCTAAAGACAGGTGTTGATGCAGGATTTGGAAGAGGAACAAAAGGAATCAATGTAGCTACATTCCTAGTAAAGAAAAGAAGAGAATTGATCAATGAAAATTGATGTTCTTGTGGCTGAAATTGGAAGTACCACTACTGTAGTAAATGCATTTTCCAATATTAATACTCCTTTTCCAAAATTTTCAGGTCAAGGTCAAGCTCCCACCACTGTATTAGAGGGAGATGTCAACATAGGTCTACAGGGAGCTATGGAAAATTTGAGAAAAAAATTAGGGCTTAGCGATTTAGATTATGATGAAATGTTAGCTACCAGTAGTGCTGCAGGCGGTTTAAAAATGACCGTTCATGGTCTAGTCTATGATATGACCGTAAGGGCTGCCAAAGAAGCAGCCCTTGGAGCTGGTGCGATCATCCATCATGTTACAGGTGGAAAGCTTAGAAAGAGAGATTTGAATACCATAGAAAATATTAAACCCAATTTAATTCTCATTGCTGGTGGTGTTGACTTTGGCGAAAGAGAT
>JAGXRU010000144.1 GCA_018335765.1 Alkaliphilus sp. | reverse complement strand
ACATCACCATATTACTTTGATTTTTTATTAAATAATCCTGTTGCCTCTTCTTTAAGGCTATCAGTCCAATGATCCCTATTGTCTTATTTCCAACCTTTATCGGGGTACAAATCTCAGCTAATTCCTCTGTAGTTCCAGTCAATGTTGATTCGTCATAAGAAAAATCCTTGGTAGCTTCTTGTACCACCATGGTTTTTCCTTCTCTTAGAACACGCGCATAAAGATAGTTCCCTTCCACTCTGCCAGACTCTTCCTTCTGGCCTCTTCTTTCCTTAAAGTGGCTGGTACCCGCAATTATAGTAAGTTCCTCATCCACAATTTCTGTTTCAATACCCACAGCCACAGTGATGGCTTCTGCTACCTGTTGAACCGTTTCCGCAATATTACTTAAGCTTGGCATAAATATCACCTTCCATTTCAGCTTCGTCTTTTGGATTTAATTGCACTCATTAATATTTAGTTATATCAATTCATTACTTACTAAAGCTTTACCAAAAGTCTAATTAATGAATAATTCTTCATATTCTTTAATAATCCTTCGAATTGTTTGATAATTATGAAATTTCCTTAACGGAACAAAAATCAAAAAAAAGAATATGATCCTAAGAAGCATATCCCTTTTCTTGATTTTATATTATGACAGTTATGTCAAGGCAAGCAATTCTGAATTGACCATCTCTATAGCTTTCTCCAAAATATCTAATCCTATCTCCAGCTGTTTGTCGGTAACCACCAAGGGCATGAGAAAGCGGATTACATTGCCTCTCACTCCGGCAGATAATATTACCAGACCATTCTTATAACACTCCGCTATGATCTTGTTCGTCTCATCCTTAGCAGACTCCTTGGTTTCTCTATCTTTGACCAGCTCAATGGCAATCATCGCACCCAATCCTCTGATATCACCAATTATGTCATGCTTTTCCTTCATCTCTTTTAAACGCTTCATGCAAGCTTTGCCGATATGCTGTCCCTTCTCTGCAAAAAACTCCCTCTCCATTACCTCAATTACTTTAAGTGCAGCTGTTGAAGCTAATGGATTTCCACAGTAGGTTCCACCTATTCCTCCCACTTGAGCAGCACCGATAATCTCTGCTCTGGCTGTTACTGCACTGATCGGGAGTCCCGCTCCCATGGATTTCGCACTGGTGACGATATCAGCATAAACTCCCTTATCTGCCCAATACTGCGTGGCAAACATTTTACCTGTTCTGCAATAGCCTGTTTGAATCTCGTCTGCGATAAGCAGTATTCCGTATTTATCACAGACACGTCTTAACTCAACGATAAATTCATCTGGCGGAATAACAAATCCACCTTCCCCTTGTACAGGTTCTAAAATAAAGGCAGCGATATCTTCAGGGGCCACCTGTTCAAGGAAGAAATCCTCAAACTGCTTGGCACAGTGAAACTCACAACTTTCTATTTTCAGCCCATAAGGGCATCTATAGCAGTAAGGAAACAACATGCGATGCACTCCGGGTGCAAAGGGTCCAAATCCAAATTTATATGGCTTTACTTTACTTGTCAAGGTCATAGTCATTAAGGTTCTTCCATGGAATGCTCCTGTGAATGCAATGATCTCAGTACGCTTTGTAAATTTTCGTGCTATTTTTATAGCATTTTCATTGGCTTCAGCCCCACTATTTACAAACATAGTCTTCTTATCAAAATCACCGGGTACCAACTGATTCAATTTCTCTGCCAATCTAACATATTGTTCATATAACACTATGTTGATACTCGAATGAAAGTACTTGTCGCATTGTTGCTTTACAGCTTCCACTACTTCCGGATGACTATACCCTATATTTAAAACTCCCAAGCCCCCTGCAAAATCTAAAAATACATTCCCATCAACATCTTCAAACAGTGCCCCTTCGCCTCTTTGTATAAAGGTCGGAACTACACCGGATACTCCGATAGGTACATTTTCTGCTCTAAGTTTTAGCAATTCCTGAGATTTTGGACCAGGCACTTCACAAATAATTTTTGGTTCTGTCAATCTTTTCAATTAAAAAACCCCCTAATATAGATGAAATTAACCCCAAATTTCTTGATCTGTCGGTACTACTACATCCTTCCTATAGTAGCCGATACGGGATATATTAATCATATGCTTATATGTAAAGTTTTCAGATATGCTGTTATTACCCCAGCTACCACAGCCTAGAGTAGTGGTTGGAGCAAATCCATTAAAAAAGCTTCCTCCGGCAGATGTGGAACAAGGTTGATTTACAACTAATCTGCTAACCGTTAACACAATGCCTGCCTTTTCAATATGTTCTTTATTGTTAGAATGGATGACACAGCTATGTCCCTTACCTTCATACTCTAAATTGGTCTGAACAATATTCACAGCCTCTGCGAAATCCTTATATTTGAAGGTCGCCAATACCGGACACATTTTTTCCTTGCACAATATATCAGCTTCTCCTATGCCATCAGCTTCGATTAGCAGTACTCGAACACTCTCTGGAATCAAAATTCCTGCCATTTCTCCGATCTTGTGGGGTCTTTGTCCCACCACATCTTTGTTAATGAACCCATCCACAAAAAGTACCTTTCTTAGGGCTTCTTTTTGAACTGGGTCATCTACATAAAAACTTCCATTTTTCTTGAAGATTTCAATTATTTGATCATAGTCTTCTTCGTGGGCAATAACAGACTGCTCACCAGAACAAATAATGCCATTATCGAAGGCTCTTCCGAGGATAATCTTAGGCACTGTTTCTTCAAAGTTGACGTCCCTATCGATAATACACTGAACATTTCCCGGGCCAACTCCAAAGCCTGGCTTTCCCGAACTGTAGGCAGCCTTGACCATAGCTGCACCTCCTGTCGCCACTATGACATCCGCTGCTTTCATCAATTCGTTTGTAAGTTCTATACTTGGTTCCTCTATAATCTGAATGAGATTTTCTGGTGCATTGTACTTCTTCAAGGCATCATTTATCAAGTTTACTGTATGAGTACTGCACATTTTAGCTCTAGGATGCGGGGCTATGATAATAGAATTTCTACCCTTTAGTGCAAACATTGCATTGCTCATCGGGGTTACAATTGGGTTTGTTGTTGGAGTTACAGAAGCAATGACTCCAATAGGCTTAGCCACCAAAACAATCCCAGTGTTTTCTTCTCTGCCTATTATTCCTACAGATTTTTTATCCTTCAAATCATTCCATATGGTCTTAGCTTTCCCCCGATTTTTTACTACCTTGTCCTCATAGACACCCATTCCTGTTTCATCTACAGCCATTCTTGCCAATAGCTCTGCATTGTCATAAACCACCTTGCCTATCTCTCTGACAACCTGATCTACCTGCTCCTGATTAAAATACTCAAACTCCTTTTGTGCCACCCTAGCTTTTGCAATCATTTCACACATTTGTTCTCTACTGCCCAACTTCATCCCTCCATTAAAACGTAATAATAGACAATAATGTTTTACTTGAAAATATTATGCAATTTCCATGCCATTTGGATATAGTCTGAGTTCATCACAAAATAGTGAAAAGCTGAGAAACCTTTTTGGACATGAAGGTTTCTCAGCTTTTTAAATAAATTTGAGATAGATACTACTTTGTATCATTCAAATAATTCAACCCTTAGTTGAGTAAATATTTGAACATTTAAACCTGCCCACAATAACTTTATTCAAAAACAAGCAATTTTTCAGCATTTGCTTCTATATCCATATATTTTATAGTAAATCTAGCCTCTAGCAAATCAGCATCCAAAACACAGTAATAATTATCTTTTTTCCAAGTTATCTTTAATGTGTTAATATCTGCTGTATCATCAATATATATGTCCCCATCAAAGGCAGGATAAGTGTTTCTGAATCTCATCAGTGCAAATAATTTCTTAAGCAGTGGTCGCTTTACCTCCTGCTCAATCTCTTCAACTGTGTAATAGTGACGATTTATGTTTCTGCCAACCTTTGTGCTTTCAAGCAGTTCAATGTCATTTTTTCCTGCGAGCAGACCTACATAGTATACCTGAGGTATACCCGGAGTGAAAAACTGTATTGCTCTTGCCAACAAATATTTGTCATCATCGTCACCCAATGCAGAATAATAAGTGCAATTGAGCTGGTATACGTCCAGATTATTATATTCCATTGTATTGTATACTCTTTTTACATTAGCACCCTTTGAAAAAAGATGCTCCTTAGTCTGCTCAATCTCGGCTGGGCTCATCAAATCGGCAGCATCCACTATGCCTATGCCGTCATGAGTATCTAATGTCGTGAACTGCTTACGAGGGCATATTTTCAGCCAATCCAAGAGTCTTTTGCTGTCTTTGCTGTAGAGCGTATGCAGTACCAATAAAGGAAGTGCAAAATCATATACCCAATAGCCTTTCTCAGCCAATTTTAACTGTATGGAGTAATGCTCATGAATTTCAGGCAAAATAGCAACTTCATAGGGTTCTACTACGTTTTGTAAGAATTCCAACAGTTCCCATGTTTCTGGTTCAAGGAAAAAACAGCTTGTATCTACCTTCTTTGTTGCATATGCAAAAGCATCTATCCTTATGACAGAGGCTCCTTTTTCACAAAGATGTATCAGTGTATTTTTTATGAATTCTCGAGTTGCTTCTTTTGTGATATCTAGGTCAATCTGTTCTTCATCAAAGGTACACCACACCTTCTCTGTTGTCCCATCAGAAAACTCAACCTCAAAGTATGGAGCCCTTGGTTTCCTTTTGTATATTTTATCTACCTGTTCTTTGTTTGGCTCTCCATCTGGCCAAAATTCCTTGTATCTTATAAAATAGTCCTTATATTTGGACATGTCTTTTTTTTCAACAAAATCCTTAAAAAACTCAGAGGATTTTGATATATGATTGATCATAAAATCAAACATCATCGTGAATTTTTCAGAAAGCTCTCCTACCTGATTCCATGTACCAAAATCATTTTGTACTTCGAGGTAGGTTAAAGGTGCAAAACCCCTATCTCCTGACGAGGGGTAAAACGGCAGAATATGAACTCCCCCTACCACATCACTAAAGAATTTATCCATTACATAATTTAGGTCAGTTAGATTTTTTCCCATACTATCTGCGTAAGTAATTAACATTATCTTATTATCAAGTTTCATGATTTTGCATACCTCCTTAATTTAATTCATTTAACAATTTTAACACACTAAAATAAAAAGCTCTACTGTTTTTATTTAATCTTCCAAACCTCCAAAAAATTATTTTTCTCCGTCCATTCGAATACCATGCATAAAGTATTTATTTAGAACAATGTACATCAACAATATCGGAATTAGTCAACTACCCATCACCTAAAGGAAATGGGCTTGTAACTGCCCAGTAGTACGAACGGCTCACGCCTCCTACCTTTAACCCCGATAAGCATTAATGCTTAAAGTTGCGTTACATCATAGGGTGGCTGACAGCACCCTTTACAAAAGAGTTTACTCCGTTGTAACTATACTAGGTACTTGACTATCAACAAGATAGTTTATTCCCATACGGTACAGATTCATTGCTCCAATACGGTCATCATTCGATTGATAACCACAGTTTTTGCAAGTAAATAGATGTTTTTTCTTGTTACGATTAGCCTTTTCAGTATGTCCACATTTAGGACAACACTGACTTGTATAAGCAGGGTCAACCTTTATAACAGTGGATTCTTTCTGTTTTGCCTTGTAAAGCAACTTTTGTTCAAGGTCATAGAACGACCATGATACAGAAACATAGCGGTCTTTGGTGCGAATACGTT
>JAGXRU010000143.1 GCA_018335765.1 Alkaliphilus sp. | reverse complement strand
ATTGCAAAAGTAAATAAATAACATAAGAGTGGGAATTTGCCCACTCTTTAATAGTAAACCCATATTTCTTTCAGTAAAATTATAGCATAGATAGTAAAAGTATGCAACTATTAAAATAAGGATAATTGATTGGTCGCAGGAAGATCTGACACACATCCATGATTTACCAAAGCTTCAATAGTAGTCTTATTAATCTTTGTTCTTTGTCTTAAATCTTCAATGGATACAAACATTCCATCCTTTCTGCTATTAGTTATACTACGGGCTGCATTTTCTCCGACTCCCTGCAGCCCAATTAGAGGTGGTAATAAGTTAAGCCCTTCTATAAAAAATCTCACAGAATCTGATTTGTAGATGTTCACAGGCAAAAATCCAAATCCTCTACAATACATTTCCAACACAACCTCTAAAACTGTCAAACTATCTTTTTCTTTTTGAGTAGCGCTGTTTCCAAGCTTCTCAAGTTCTTCAATTTTGTTTTTTACCTTGTCTTTACCCTTTAGAACCAGTTCAGCATCAAAATCAGCTGCTTTCGTGGTAAAATAGGTGGCATAAAAGGCAAGTGGATAATGAACCTTAAAGTATGCTATTCTAAAGGACATCATTACATAGGCTGCTGCATGGGCTTTAGGGAACATATACTTTATTTTGTTACAAGACTCAATATACCACTGCGGCACATTGTATTGTTTCATCAGCTTCTCATCTTCTATGGATAATCCTTTGCCCTTCCTCACATTTTCCATTATTTTAAAAGCCGACTTAGGCGGTATATCTTTATGAATTAAAAAGTTCATGATGTCATCCCTCGTTGAAATAACATCTGTTAGTTCAGCGATTTTTTGTTTTACCAAATCTTGAGCATTGTTTATCCAGACATCCGTCCCATGAGATAAACCACTAATCCTTACAAGTTCTGCAAAAGTTGTAGGTCGGGTATCTATTAACATTTGTCTAACAAATTTTGTTCCAAATTCAGGTATCCCTAAGCTGCCGACCTCGTATTTAAAGTCTTCATCTACAAGCTTTAATGGCTTAAGACTGGTAAATATTTTCATTGTCTCCTTATCGTCTAGGCGAATTAAAGTAGGATCCACACCAGTGATGTCTTGCAACATTTTAATAATAGTTGGTACATCATGTCCTAGGATATCAAGCTTTAAAAGTCTGCCACTGATAGCATGATAATCAAAATGAGTAGTTATAGTACCAGAACTCTTATCATTTGCCGGATATTGAATCGGACAAAATTCATAAATATCCTTATAATTGGGGACCACCATAACCCCGCCAGGATGCTGCCCTGTTGTTCTTCTTACTCCAGTGCAGCCTCTTGAAAGTCTATCAATTTCCCTATTATTTACTGACATTCCTTTACCTTCAAAATATTTCTTAACAAATCCATAAGCGGTTTTATCAGCAATTGTTCCTATTGTACCTGCTCTAAAAACATATCCTTTCCCAAAGAGCTCTTCTGTGTACTTATGTGCGGTCATTTGATATTCTCCTGCAAAATTTAGATCTATATCCGGCTCTTTGTCTCCTTCAAAACCCAGAAAAACTTCAAAAGGTATGTCATGCCCATCTTTATCATAATTTGTTCCACATATGGGACAATTCTTATCCCGAAGATCAATTCCACTGCCGATAGAATCATCAGATATAAATTCAGAGTGTTTACAGGATTTGCAGATATAGTGAGGTGGCAGAGGATTAACCTCTGTAATATCACTCATGGTTGCCACAATAGACGATCCTACAGACCCTCTAGATCCTACTAAATAGCCATCTTGCAAGGATTTTGTTACCAATTTTTGTGCAATTATATACATGACAGCATATCCATTGCTTATTATGGAACTTAGTTCTCTATCCAATCTTTTGTGAACAATTTCAGGTAATGGATTACCATAAATATTATAAGCCTTTTTGAAGCACATTTCCTTCAAATTATCATCTGAACCCTCTATTATTGGCGGAAATGTATCATCAGGAATAGGAATAATTTCTTCTATTAGGCTATTTATTATATTCGTGTTTTCTACTACGACTCTTTCTGCAGCTTCTTTTCCTAGATATTCAAACTCCGTTAACATTTCATCTGTAGTTCTTAGATATAGAGGTGCTTGATCATCGGAATCATCAAACCCTTGCCCTGCCATCAGTATTCTTCTATATATTTCATCTTGAGAATTCAAAAAATGCACATCACCTGTTGCAATTACAGGCTTATTGTGTTTATCTCCCAACTCCAAAATTTTACGGTTAATTTCTTTTAAATCCTCTATACCATTAACTAGTCCCTTGTTAATCAGAAACTTATTATTGTCTAAGGGTTGTATTTCAAAATAGTCATAAAATTTTATAATAGCCTCTAATTCTTGCTTTGGTTTATCTAACAGAATAGCCTTGTATAATTCTCCTGCCTCACAGGCAGTACCAAATATTAGCCCTTCTCTGTGATTTTTCAGAAGGGACTTTGGAATTCTTGGCTTTTTATAAAAAGTATCTATATGGGAGGATGAAATGATTTTATATAGATTCTTTAAGCCAATGTAATTCTTAACTAGTATAATTATGTGATATGTGTCCAATTTCTTGGTATCAATATTTTGTGAAAATACATAATTCAGTTGATCTAACTGGTTAATTCCTCTATTTTTAATTAATTCCAAAAATTTTGTAAATATTTCTGTCAAGGCTTCTGCATCATCTATAGCTCTATGATGTTTTAGGAGTTTGACGTCTAATTCTTCTGCTATATTGTTAAGACGATATCTCTTTAAATGCGGAAGTAAAATCTTTGACAATGCTAATGTGTCAATTATGGTGTTATTTAATTGAATATCTAATCTTCTGCAATTTTCAAACAAAAAAGAGGTATCGAAAGAAGCGTTATGAGCCACAATGGGGCAGTCGCCAATGAAATCAACAAAACTATGCAATATTTCCTCTATGGCTGGTTGATTTCGAACCATTTCATCCGTTATTCCAGTAAGTTCAACTATATTTTTTGGGATTTTGATTTTAGGATTAATTAAGGTATGAAAACGATCAACTATTTTACTGTTTTCTATTTTTACTGCTCCAATCTCAGTAATATGATTATATTTACTGGACAAACCCGTTGTTTCCAAATCAAAAATTACATAACTTTGATCAAGATTCTTATTATTGCTATTTATAACAATTGGATCTCCATCATTCACTAAATAACCCTCAATGCCATATATTACTTTAATTCCGTACTTTTTTCCTGCAATCATTGCGTCGGGATAAGCTTGTGCAACACCATGATCTGTAATAGCGATTGCTTTATGCCCCCACTGAGCAGCTCTTTTGATAATACTGTCCGTTGAGGCTACGCCATCCATAGCACTCATGTTGGTATGAACATGAAGCTCCACTCTTTTAATCTTTGCATTGTCTGATCTAATCACTGGCGATACTAGGTTTATATCACTGGCATAAACTATAATTTCCTTTGAAAATGTATCATATCGAACCTCTCCTTTAACCTTAATAAAATTGCCTGCAACAATATTAAAGCTAAAACTATCATATTGATCTTTTTTTAAGAAAACTTTACAAGCTATAGATTCATTATAATCAGTGATGCTAATAGAAAATAAAAGTTTTCCATTTTTTAGTTCTTTAGATTCAACTGCAAAGATTTCTCCCTCAATGGTTGCTATTCCAGATTCTTCGTTTATCATAGAAATCGCTATTGCATCATCTTTGATTTTTTTTCCTAATATAGGCTCCTGATTTTGTTCTGAATATTTTTTTGTTCTCTTGTCAGTGTTTTTCTCAGTTTCAATCATTATGTTTTTTATAAGGTCATTTGCTTCTTTATCTTTCTCTAAAAGATATTCTTGATGATTATATCCAGATTTATCTTCTTCATGGATCAAAGATATTTTAAAATTAATATTGAATTCATCTTTAAGTATTTTATGGATTATCAAATCAATTTTCTTTTCAGTTAATTTTTCTAGTCCTATCTGCGAGTTCAAAAAAATACAAACAGATTCCTTATCTATTTTTCTAATTGAATCTTTTAACCAAGCTATCGAAGACAAATTAATTTTGCTTATTTCAAATAAAATATTCTCCCAGTAAAAATCGATGATTTCTTCAGGTGTTAGATTTAAGTCTTTATAGATTGTATGGAAAGTAATATCTTGTATATACGTAACTCTGCTTTTAATATTTATTTTTAAAGCTTCAAGCTTGTTTTTATGAATAATCTTCTTCGGCAGTAAAACTATCTTCAGTGTTTTATGTGATTTATTATATATTACTTTTTCCACAACCGCTTCTTCTTCAAGAATTGTATTTGGAGCCAGTGTGTTTACAACATTGCTTAATAATTGAGTTACTGCAATCTCCCCCATAGTATATTATCATCTACCTTTTATATCAAATGACAAAGCTTTGACAATTTGCCAATACATTTTTATTCTGGAATTACTCCCTCTGATCAATCCCATTTTT
>JAGXRU010000142.1 GCA_018335765.1 Alkaliphilus sp. | reverse complement strand
ATTATAAAGGATTTAGCGATTTAAAAGGCAAGACTATTGGCGTATCTGGGGGTATAGGCGGTGTGCCTATGAATTTTGCTTACAGAGCATTGTACAAGGAAGGTCTTGATAACGCAGACTATGAGTGGAGAGATTATCCGGCACCACAGCTTTTGGCGGCTTTAGAAAAAGGGGAAATTCAAGCAGCAGTCACTACCGAACATGTCTCATTTGCTTGGATTGACAGTGGTAAGGCTAGATTAATTCGTTCTAGCACTTATGATGATGATTTTAAAGATGAATATTGCTGTCTTTTGACTTTTAGAGGAGAGTTGGCACGGAATGAACCGGAAGTGGTTGAAGCTGTCACAAGGGCTGTAATGAAAGCAACTGAGTGGGTGGCAAATAACAAAGAAGAAACGGTTGACATTCTTGTGGAGAAAGGTTATGTAATGGGTACAAAGGAATATAATTTAAAGCTGCTTCATGGTTATGATTATCTTGCGGATGTTGATGGTGCTCGTACTCGTGAATCTTTGGAAATAGCAATAAAAGAGATGAAAGCAACGGGAATTCTTGATGAAGCTACAGATGAGAGCAAGTTGTTGGAAAGAATATTTTTTGATTAGAAGCAAGGGATCGTCAGACTGTGTGATAATTAAAAAATAACTGAAAAAGCATGATAACAAAACTGATTTTCCATTAATATATCGAATATATGCCATGTTTTTAACGAGTTGTTTTTAAAACATTTGACAAAGTGATTGTTCATTCTTTGTATCAACACGATTATTTTTGTTTTATTAGGTAATACTAAAATCAGTAACACTAATATTAAATTATATTATGTCTTTAAGGACGCATTAGGAGGAATACGGAAATGAAAGAAGGAACAGTCAAATGGTTCAACAACGAAAAAGGGTTTGGATTTATTGAAGTAGCAGGTGAAAGTGATGTGTTTGTTCACTTTTCAGGACTGACAGGTGAAGGTTATAAAAGTCTGACTGAAGGTCAAAGAGTTCAATTTGAAGTTGCGCAAGGGGAACGTGGACCGCAAGCTACAAACGTTCAGATCATATAAAGGTAAAAATCTCTACAGTGTTGATTCAGACTGTAGAGATTTTTTTATATAAATTTTTCTCCTAAATATCTTCTTATTTCTTCAACACTACTAAAGGGAGTAATTAGTATACTCTTGTCACTCTCTTGAAAGTATACAAGCACTTCTGTATCGCCCTCGTGAAAATATTTAGCCACTGTATCTTCTTTTATTTCTCTTGTTTTAGCTTTGTGTTTTTTCTTCTTTTCGAATTCTTTTGTGAAGTAATTGCCCATTAGTCCTATAACCTTTGTATATCTTTTCATTGGTTGAGCCTCCTGAAACATAAAAATTTTCTTGGTCACTTATAGTATAACATTTTTGATCAATGGTTATATAGTTATCACCAAATTATATAAGTAAGGATAAAATGTACTAATAATATAAAGAGGTGATGGTATGAGGGTGTTAAGATTGGGTTCTAGAGGGACGGATGTTATGGAAATTCAAGCACTGTTGAGAAAAATAGGCTATGATCCTCGATCAATAGATGGTATATTTGGAGAGGAAACACGACAGTCTGTAATAGCTTTTCAAAGAAATAATGGATTAACGCCTGATGGTGTTATTGGTCCTATTACCCACAAAGCATTAGAGCCTTTGCTGTTGGGTTATGATATTTACAAAATAAGGTCTGGAGACACACTTTACCAAATAGCACGAAATTATTACACAACAGTGGAGAAAATCGTCACTGCTAATCCCACTGTCAATCCCTATAACCTAAGAATAGGTCAGCAGATCGTAGTTCCTTTTGGTATAGATGTGGTAGCTACAAATATAGCATATACTTATGAAATAATGGAAAGGAATATTCGGGGGCTGAGGGCTAGATATCCATTTTTAGAGGTGGGCTCGGCTGGAAGAAGTGTGTTAGGAAGGGAACTTTACTATTTGAAAATAGGGAATGGACCAAATCAAGTTTTTTATAACGGTTCTCATCATTCCCTAGAGTGGATAACAACACCATTACTTATGAAATTCATAGAAAATTTTTCGAAAGCTTATGTTCAAGAGACTAATATCAGAGGCTACGATGTGAGGACTATTTGGGACAAAAGCACTATTTATATCATGCCAATGGTTAATCCTGATGGAGTAGACCTTGTACTAAACGGGTTGCAGCCGGATAATCCGTTTTACAATGAACTTCTTAAATGGAATATCACTGGACTGCCATTTTCACAAGTCTGGAATGCAAATATCAGAGGAGTGGATTTAAATCATAACTATGATGCCCTGTGGGAAAGATATAAAGTCATAGCGCAACAACAGGGATATGGATCTCCAGGTCCTACTAGATACCCAGGTAAAAATCCAGAGTCTGAGCCGGAAACAAGAGCAGTCGCAGATTTTACCAGAAACCATAATTTTAGGTTAGTCTTGGCTTATCATACCCAAGGAGAAGTTATATTTTGGACATTTCAAAATCTGGAACCACCGGAGGCAAGAACCATAGCAGAACTTTTCTCTAGAGTGAGTGGATATAGATTAGGTGAAGCTTATGGTCTGGGTGCCTATTCAGGCTATAAGGACTGGTTTATACAACAGTACAGAAGACCAGGATTTACAATTGAGGCGGGTCTGGGTAAGAATCCTCTTCCGATTACACAGTTTGATAAAATTTACAATGATAATGAAGAACTACTGTTATTGGCTTCTGTGGTATAATTTTTACTAATGAAATTATTTTGGAGTATTAATACAAATGAGTAAGAGGAGAAAAAAGTGGTATGGAGAAAAGGTATAGAGTATATTCACAATATCTAAAGGAAAAATATGGAGAAAAAGTTTATAAAATACCATTGAACATCCCTGTAAGCTGTCCAAATCGTGACGGACTGATGCAACACAGCAGAGGGTGTATATTTTGTGGAGAATTAGGGGCAGGTTTTGAAAGTTTAGATAGTGGTTTGGCAATTGAGGAGCAATTAGAAAAAAACATTATGTATATTAGCGGTAAATATAAGGCGAAAAAATTCATCGCCTATTTTCAAAATTTTTCTAATACCTATCTAGAACTATCCTGCTTCAAAAAGTTTATAAATGCCTCAATCAGAGAGGGTATAGTAGAAATTGCGATATCCACTAGACCGGATTGTATTAATGATGCCTACTTAGAGTATCTGAAAGAAATAAAAGAAGAAAAAAAATTGAATATTGTAATTGAGCTAGGCTTACAAAGTGTTAATTATAATACCCTTCACAAAATAAATAGAGGACATACTTTGGCAGAATTCATAGATGCAGTTATGCGAATAAAAAGATATCAGCTGGAATGTTGTGTACATATGATTATAAACCTGCCTTGGGACAATTTTGAGGATGTGATAGAAGGATCAAAAATTTTGTCAGCATTAGAAGTTGAACAAGTAAAATTGCATTCTTTATATATACTAAGGGATACTGAACTCGGAAGACTTTATAAAGAGCAAGCCGTTGAAATTATTTCCATGGATGAATATGTGGAACGTATTATAGCTTTTATCGAGTATCTCTCACCCCAAATTATTATACAGCGATTATTAGGACGGGCTCCTGAAGAAAACACATTATTCTGTAATTGGGGTAAAAGTTGGTGGAAAATAAGAGATCTGATTGATCATGAACTAAGCGCTAGAGACAGCTATCAAGGGAAAAAATGTGATTATCTCAATGGGAGGGCAGTAAGACACCTAGTCGATAGATAAGTGGGAGTAAAACTTTTGACCGACTAGAGAAACATTTCAGTATATTTAGACAGAAACTTTTGATATTCTCTCATAATCCAACAAAACATTATTTTTATGTTAGAATTTGGTTATCATAGATCAAAAAAAATGGTAAAATAATATTGATAGTGATTTGAGGGGAAGTGATTAATATAAAACAGTGGAAGAAAATTTTAATACCTTATGAACAGGCAGTAGAGGAATTGAAAGTAAAGTTTAAGGCCATAAGGAGCGAACTAAGAGAATCCAGTGAGTATTCCCCCATAGAATTTGTGACAGGTAGAGTCAAAAAAGTTTCTAGTATACTGGAAAAAGCTAAAAAATATGGCGTGGTAGAAAATGAAATTGAAGAAAAAATTGAAGATATAGCTGGAATTAGAATAATGTGTCAGTTTGTAGATGATATTTATACTGTTATAGAGCTGATAAAACAAAGAGATGGCAAGGATTTAAAAATTCAATATGTGAAGGATTATTTAAGGAATACAAAAGAAAGTGGATATAGAAGTTATCATATGATAATTAGATATCCTTTGCAAACAGCTTTTGGAAGCAAAGAAATATTAGCAGAAATTCAGATAAGAACTTTAGCAATGAATTTCTGGGCAACGATCGAACATTCACTAAATTATAAATATAAAGAAAACATTCCGCCAAATATTCGTGAGAGACTTAAAAAATCAGCAGAAACTGCTTATTTGCTGGATAAAGAGATGCTGGAAATAAGGGATGAAGTGATTAATGCACAAAAATTATTTGAAATAAAATCAAACACCGTATCAGATATTGTACATAATATTCATGCACTAAAGCTTCAGGGAAAATTTGAAGAAGCCAGCGATTTTCAAGATAAATTCAATTATTATTGGGAAAAGGGTGACATCATTGAATTGAAAGAACTGGGGGAAAAACTTAAGTCTATAGTTAATAAATTAAGCTTTTGAAGGAATAAATTGAAGAAATGAGATGTGCTGAAAGATATCTCATTTCTTGCGGATGTTTTTATTCTTTTTCGTTACAGAAAATCCAAATCCGCCTAGAGATTTTGTTAAACCATAATATTGACCATGGGCATAGCAAATAGGATTTGACTTATCCAAATGGAACTTGTTTTTACTATCAATATATTGATCATCAACATTGACAGCAACAACTTTTCCTAAAAACATATGATGAGAGCCAAGTGGAATTATATTTGTAACTTTGCATTCTATATTTACAGGGCTTTCCTTGATTAG
>JAGXRU010000141.1 GCA_018335765.1 Alkaliphilus sp. | reverse complement strand
GTGCGGCTGAAATGTAATATCCTTCACGCTTTAATTTTTCCCTTGCTTTTCTCAAAAATTGATTGTATCTCTCTCTGTTTTCTGCGCCTAAATATTCAAAGTCAAAATCCAAACCAAGATAACCTTTTTGCTTCATTATTCTTATGGCTTCATTTAATACCTTATCCTGTAGCTCATCACTGGATAGAATGATGGTCGCAAGTTCAGTGCTAAATGTCCCGTCTTCAAAGTTGCTCAGTACCATCAGTGGTGCTACCCTATCCCGATAGGCGGCATTTATAGATGGCTGATCCACGACCCCTGTTAAAGTACCGTCTCTATTAACATCATAACTAAATATAGGCAAAAAGGTTAAATGTTCACCAACCTTATCAACTACTTGAGCGGATCTCTCTCTTGTTATTCTAGGGTCAATATAGGCTCCCACATCAACTGTCGGTCTTATTCCCCGAGGAATATAAAGTCTAAATCCAACAGGCAGCTGATTCGGATTGGCTATGCGGTTTATTCTGATTAATTCTGCTTCCGAAACATTATATTGACGACTTATCTGATACAGGCTTTCTCCTGGTCTCACCCAATGATAGCTTCCTATAATCGGAATCACCATGGCTTGACCAATGACCAATTGGTTTGGGTTTGGCAACTCATTTGCCTCTGCGATTTGTTCTACAGGCACTCCATAGGCCTGGGAGATTTTCCATAAAGAATCCCCTGGTCTAACAACATGTATTTGCAAGCTTCTCACCTCTTTATACAAAGAATACAATAGTCCGGTAATATGACTTTTGTTACTGTTATTGTATTCCTGTAGATGTTGTAGAGTGATTGTAAAACAACCATTATCAGATTCGTATTTTGCACATTTATACTATATTCAGCCACCGAAACGATTTTTTCAGTCAATGAAATATTTTTTTTAAATATTTTTTTACTTTTATTCCATCATCGGTTTGCTCTACTTGTCATTTAGAACAATCACAGAAAAGCAAAGAACAACTTCCCAACTTTCAGAATTTACAGTCTCTTTTTTGAGAATAAATATACTGTGAATCTTAATTGTGTTAGTATATATTTGTCCGCATATTTCGACAAATTTTTTAATAGAGAAAGTTTTCTTTATGAAAAGGAGGTTATGCAATGGCAAAATATGTCGTATCAAGATGGAGTATACCGTTTGCAGGGTTTTTGTTTGCATTAATGGGTGGTATATCCTATGCTTGGGGAGTTTTTATAATTCCTTTAGAGACAAGCTTCGGATGGTCAAGGGCACAAGCTGCACTGCCCGTATCAGTTTATTTGCTCGTATTTACAACAATAGGCATGACTTATGGAGGAGCAATGCAGGATACATTCGGGCCAAGAAAGGTTTCCGCTACCGGGGGAGTACTCTTCCTACTGGGTTATCTCTTGGCTTCAAGGATTGGAGCTGTCCCCCATTTATGGTGGTTGCTTTTAACCTACGGTATTATAGGCGGTCTTGGTTGCGGTCTGGCATATAGTGCCGCTGTTCCTCCGGCTCGAAAATGGTTTCCTGATAAGCCAGGTCTTCCAATGACCATTGCGGTAGCTGGCTTTGGTTTAGCTGCGGCAGTTTTTGCACCTTACTTATCACGGCTTATTGCTACCATTGGAATTGAAAATACCTTCGTAGTACTGGGCATCGTGACTTCTTCAGTTACGTTTTCCGGGTCATGGTTGATCAGAAATCCTGAGCCGGATTGGTCTCCTCCAGGGTGGGAAAACGTAGAGCAAACAGCAGGCAACATGTTTGCTCCCAGAATGGAAGCTACTTTAGGCGAGGCACTTAAGCAACCTTTGTTCTACTTCATGTGGTTGGGATTTGTCACATTAATTTTCGGTGGGTTGTTGGCTATGGTACATGTGACGCCATTTGGAATATCGATTATTGGGTTGGAAAAACCTGCCGCAGCCCTAGCTATGGTTTACTTCGGCTTGGCCAATGGCTTAGGTAGACCTATTAGCGGGTATATCAGCGAAAAAATCGGACCAATAAAGCTGATGCTGGTTACTTACTTGGTCACAGCGGCAACATACTTTTCGCTTAACACTTTTGCGACAACAGCGACATCCTTGTATGCCCACGTATTAATACTTGGTTTTGGATTTGCTGTTACTCTGGGTTTGTTCCCTGTTTTATGCACAATCGCTTTTGGTGTAAAAAACCTCGGCGCTATCTATGGAGCACTTATTACCGCCTTTGGTGTGTCTGCCTTCTTTGGTCCGATGGTTGGCGGTTGGTTATTCGATGCAACTGGCAGCTATACTGTACCTTTTGCAATTGCAGGAGCTTTGACTCTTATCGGTTGGAGCATATGTTTCTTTGTCTTAAAATTAAAGTATAAACTGCCATAGACACAAGCTTAGGGGCAGATCTGGGGACGGGCAGAAACCCTCAACCACAGTGGCAATTCTTGTGGTTGACTAAAGAACGAGCAATCCATTTGGACTGCTCGTTCTTTTTTTATCACATTTATTTTTTGTCTCCATAACAATTGAAATGTGCCACCCCGGCATCATCTACTTCTACCTTGCATTTTTGGTTATTATTGTTTCCAAACACTATTGAATAGGTTTTAAAGCCACCATCCAAATTTTTGTTTGCAATTCCATTTAAAGTAAGGATTCTTGATGCCAAATAACCCCTTAATCCCACTTGACAATAGATGTTGATCGTCTTATCCAGTGGAAGCTCATGTAGCCGTTCTCTTAACTGCCCCAAGGGAATATTTATGCTTCCATTAATAAATCCACTTCTTCTTTCAATAGGTTCTCTGACATCAAGCACTATTTCCCTATTTTCAATTAATTGATCAATCTCGTACCATTGAATGGTGTCGGTTGATTCATCAATAATATTAGAAGCTACATAACCCGCCATATTTACCGGATCCTTTGCAGATGAATAAGGTGGTGCATACGCAAGCTCTAAATTTTGAAGATCAAAAACACTCAAGCTACCTTTTATGGCTGTGGCAATTACATCTATTCTCTTTTCCACACCATCCATTCCGATAGCCTGAGCTCCAAATATTTTTCCGTTATTTGGATCAAACGCAATCTTTAATGCTATAGGAGCTGCTCCAGGATAATAACCTGCATGAGAGCCTGGATGAATATGTATCACTCTATGCTCTATACCCAATCGCTTTAGCGTTTTCTCATTGTTTCCAGTCGTTGCAACAGTGAGATCAAATACTTTGGCCACAGAAGTACCCATAGATCCTGGGTACTTTACTTTTTTTCCATAAATATTGTCAGCTACAATTCTTCCCTGCCTGTTAGCTGGCCATGCTAATGGAATCATGGTTGGCTGACCATTGATAAAATCCTTGACCTCTATTGCATCTCCTAAGGCATATATGCCTTCATCATCAGTTTGTAAATATTCGTTGACTGCAATACCGCCTCTTTGTC
>JAGXRU010000140.1 GCA_018335765.1 Alkaliphilus sp. | reverse complement strand
AGGAAGGCGAAGAAGGAAGGAAAAAAATAGCTCAATTCACAAGATATGGTACAGTAGTTCTTGCTCTGATTCAAGGTACAGCTGTGAGCATAGGTTTATTCAGACAAGCATTGATTTCGACAGATATATGGTCTGTTGGCGTGGTTGTATTAACTCTTACCGCAGGAACAGCTTTCTTAATGTGGTTAGGTGAACAAATTACGGAAAAAGGTATAGGAAATGGTATCTCTTTAATAATTTTTGGCGGAATCGTATCTAGTATTCCAATCGGTGTGGCTCAAACCATTGAAAAATACCGTATAGGTGAAGTTTCCATTATTTCTTTAGTGTTGTTTGCAGTGATAGCAATATTTATTATAGCAGGAGTAATAGTTATTCAACAGGGTACTAGAAAAATTCCTGTACAGTATGCAAAACGAGTTGTAGGTAGAAAGACGTATGGAGGTCACAGTACGCACATACCTCTAAAGGTAAATCAAGCAGGGGTAATACCAGTAATATTTGCAATTTCCTTGCTACAATTCCCACTAACATTGACATTTTTCTTCCAAGGTGGAGGGTTTACCAATTTTGTAGAAAAATATCTTTCGCCAGCTGGAAATCCAGGAATATGGATATATTCAATATTGAATGTAATCCTAATCATATTTTTCACTTACTTTTACACAGCAGTTACATTTAATCCACCAGAGGTAGCTGAAAATATGAAAAAACATGGCGGCTTTATACCTGGGATTAGACCAGGAAAGCCAACGGCTGAATACTTGCAAAAAGTACTGACAAGAATCACTTTGGCAGGAGCTGTATTTCTAGCTACAATTGCTGTATTGCCAACATTGATTTTACAATTTAGCAGTCTACAGCTACAATTTGGTGGTACTTCACTGTTGATCGTTGTAGGTGTTGCTTTAGAAACCATGAAGCAAGTTGAAGCACAAATGATGATGAGACATTATCAAGGCTTCTTGAAATAGAAATAGGTATCATGGGGTCAATCCCCATGATGAAACCTTATAAATATCCGGGAGATGGTATAATGAGATTAATCTTATTAGGGCCTCCAGGGGCTGGAAAAGGAACTCAGGCTGCGAGTATTGTGCAAAGATATGAAATTCCACATATATCAACAGGAGATATTTTCAGAAAGAATATGAAAGAAGGTACACAACTAGGTCTTAAGGCTAAGGAATTCATGGAAAAAGGTCTTTTAGTGCCAGATCAGTTGGTGGTAGAGATTGTGAAAGACCGTTTAGAGCAAGAAGATTGTAAAAAAGGTTTTTTGCTGGACGGATTCCCAAGAACTGTTGTTCAAGCTGAGGCTTTGGGTCACGCTCTCAAGAAAATGAACGTTGCCCTAGACAAAGCAATAAATGTAAATGTGGATAAGCATATACTGATTGAACGAGCGGTGGGCAGAAGAATTTGCAAAGAGTGTGGTGCAACCTATCATATAACCCTTCACCCGTCGGCAAAGAAGGACGATTGTGAAAAATGTGGTGGTTTATTGTATCAAAGATCAGATGATAATGAAGAAACGGTTTCAAAAAGGATTGAAGTGTATTTAAATGAAACTCAACCACTGATCGATTATTATAAAAATGAAGGCATCCTTGTAACGATAAATGGACAACAAGATATTGGAAAGGTGTTTGATGAAATAGTAGTTGCTTTGGGAGCGTAGAAAAATGATTATTCTTAAGTCAGGCAAAGAAATTGGATATATGAGAGAAGCTGGAAAAATAGTGGCATATACTCATGAAGCAGTAAAGAACATTATAAAGCCTGGGATCACTACTAAGGAATTAGATGAGATTGCAGAAGCTACAATAAATAAATATGGCGCACTGCCGGCTTTCAAAGGATATCATGGCTTTCCAGCAAGTATATGCACATCAATCAACGAGCAAGTAGTTCACGGGATACCTGGATTAAAAACCTTGCAAGATGGCGATATTATAAGTGTAGACATAGGTGCGGTATATAATGGCTATTACGGAGATGCGGCAAAAACTCATGCAGTTGGGAATGTAAGCGAAGAAGCTCTTAAACTAATGAAGGTAACAAGACAATGCTTCTATGAAGGATTGAAATTCTGCAGGGAAGGGAATCGACTTTCAGACATTTCCTATGCTATACAAAGTTATGTAGAAACCAATGGTTTTTCTGTAGTCAGGGACTATGTAGGACATGGTATTGGTCAAAATATGCATGAGGAACCTCAGATACCAAACTTCGGAAATCCAGGAAAAGGGCCAAGGCTCGCTATGGGGATGGTATTAGCAATAGAGCCTATGGTAAATGCTGGCACACATAAAGTTGAAACACTCTTAGATAATTGGACTGTAGTGACCGTAGACAGAAAAATCTCAGCTCACTATGAACACACTGTAGCCATTACAAGGGATGAACCCATCATTTTAACTAATCCTTAATGAAGGGCAAAGAGGTGAACTCGATGGATACTACTCGGGATGTAACAATAGGGCAATTGGTAAAATCAAAGGCCGGAAGAGATAAGGACAGAGTTTTTATAATAATTGCTATTATTGATGAGCAATATGTCCTCATAGCAGATGGCGATTTGAGAAAAATTGATAATGCTAAGAAGAAAAAAATTAGACATTTAGCCGTATATAATGTAATCAGTCATGAAATTGAGAAAAAAATTATGTTAAATGAGAAAGTTAGCAATCTCGTTTTAAGACGTGAACTGGAAAAACTGGGACTAAATTAGACCAGGAAGTAGGAGGTTTGATTTCCTAATGGCCAAGGATGATGTAATAGAAGTTCAGGGAACGGTAGTGGACGCCTTACCGAATGCCATGTTTAAGGTAAAGTTGGAAAACGACCATGAAATATTAGCACATATTTCCGGTAAGCTTAGAATGAATTTTATTAGAATATTACCTGGTGACACAGTAACAATTGAATTGTCACCTTACGATTTAACAAGAGGAAGAATTACTTGGCGTGGCAAGTGATTAAGGAGGGATAACAGTGAAAGTTAAACCATCAGTTAAACCTATTTGCGAAAAATGCAAGATAATCAGAAGAGAAGGTGTAGTAATGATTATCTGTGAGAATCCAAAACACAAACAAAAACAAGGATAGAAAATTTTGTATATTTTACTTGACTAGTGTATTATAAGTCTTTAGATTATAGGAGCGGCTGGTTTATTCTATTATAATAGAATAAACATTCTTATAACTAATATAAATTAAAATCACTGATTTAAATGAATTTTAATGAGTAAAGATCTGGGAGGTGTAAAAAGAATGGCAAGAATTTCAGGTGTGGACTTACCAAGAGAAAAAAGAGTAGAGATAGGTTTGACATATATCTATGGTATAGGTAGAAAGACATCAAATGATATTTTGAAAAAAACAGGAATTAATCCTGATACCAGAGTAAGAAACTTAACTGAAGAAGAAGTGGGTAAGTTAAGACAAATCATCGATAGCGACCATAGAGTTGAAGGAGATCTTCGACGTGAGATAGCCTTAAACATCAAGAGACTTAAAGAAATTGGATGCTACAGAGGAATTCGTCATAGAAGAAGTCTTCCTGTCAGAGGTCAAAGAACGAAGACGAATGCCCGTACTAGAAAAGGACCTAAGAAGACAGTAGGGCGTAAGAAGAAGAAATAGGTAAGGGAGGGTAAATGAGATGGTAGCTAAGAAAGCAGCAGCTAAAAAAGTTGTTCGTAAGAGAAGACGCGAACGTAAAAATATAGAACGCGGCCAAGCCCATGTTCAATCAACTTTCAATAATACTATAATAACCCTTACAGACTTGCAAGGTAATGCTTTATCTTGGGCAAGTGCTGGGGGTATGGGCTTTAAGGGTTCAAGAAAATCAACGCCTTTTGCTGCTCAAATGGCAGCTGAGCATGCAGCAAAGGCTGGTATGGAGCACGGCTTAAAAACAGTTGAAGTATTTGTAAAAGGTCCTGGTTCTGGTCGGGAAGCTGCTATTAGATCACTACAGGCAGCCGGATTGGAAATCAATATGATTAAAGACGTTACGCCTGTACCACATAACGGATGCAGACCACCAAAACGCAGAAGAGTTTAATTAGGATTAGGAGGTGTAAGAATAATGGCGAGATATACTGGACCATCTTGTAGACTTTGTCGTAGAGAAGGACAAAAGCTATATCTGAAAGGCGAAAGATGCTATTCGGATAAATGTGCTATAGATAGAAGAGGTTATGCACCAGGACAGCATGGACAAGGCAGAAAAAAGGTGTCTAATTACGGTTTACAATTAAGAGAAAAACAAAAAGCGAAGAGATTCTATGGGTTATTAGAAACTCAGTTTAGAGCTTATTTTGAAAAAGCCGATAAAATGCGTGGTATTACCGGCGAAAACCTATTAAGGTTATTGGAACTAAGACTGGATAATGCTGTATATAGAATGGGGATGGCAACATCTAGAAAAGAAGGACGACAATTGGTAACACATGGACATTTCACAGTAAATGGACAAAAAGTTGATATTCCGTCGTATCTAGTTTCAGTTGGAGATGTTATTGCAGTGAAGGAAAAAAGCAGAAGTTCGGAAAAATTCAAAGAATTCGCTGAAGCTGCTGTAAATGTACCTAATTGGGTACAGACAAATTATGAAAAATTAGAGGGAAAAGTGATTTCACTTCCAACAAGAGAAGATGTCGATATTCCAATCGCTGAACACTTAATTGTTGAGTTATATTCAAGATAATAGTTGTTAGAATCAGTTACCCTCATAGTGTATAGAGATAAAACTTAAAAGGAGGGTTAAGGGAATGATAGAAATAGAGAAGCCTAAAATTGAATGTTTGGAATCAAATGTTGACAATACGTATGGGAAGTTTATCGTAGAGCCACTTGAAAGAGGCTATGGCATTACCTTGGGAAATAGTTTGAGAAGGATTTTGCTTTCATCACTTCCTGGGGTTGCTGTTACTTCGGTTAAAATTGATGGGGTTCTGCATGAATTTTCAACAGTACCAGGAGTAAAAGAAGATATAACAGAGATCATTTTGAATTTGAAGAATTTATCTGCTAAAATTTATTCTGATGAAAGCAAGATAGTTCGGATCGAAGCACAGGGACCTGGCAAAATCACTGCTGGAGATATTATTGCAGATGCAGATGTGGAAATATTGAATTCAGACCTTCACATTGCAACCCTTGAAGAGGGTTCAAGGTTGGTCATGGAAATTGCTCTTTCAAAGGGAAGAGGGTACGTTCCAGCTGAAAACAATAAAACAGATACAATGGCAATAGGCGTAATTCCTGTAGATTCTATCTATACTCCTGTTAGAAAAGTAAGCTACTCTGTTGAGAACACAAGGGTTGGACAGATAACAGATTATGATAAGCTAACCTTGGAAGTATGGACGGATGGCAGCATAAAGCCTGATGAAGCTACTTCAATAGGGGCAAAAATCATGAATGAGCATTTAAATCTATTCATTACCCTTACAGAACATATTGATAATGTAGAAATAATGGTAGAAAAAGAAGAAGATAAAAAAGAAAAGGTTCTGGAGATGACAATTGAGGAACTAGAGCTTTCTGTTCGATCATATAACTGTCTGAAGAGAGCTGGGATCAATACTGTAGAAGAGCTTACTGAAAAATCAGAAGACGATATGATGAAAGTAAGAAACCTGGGTAAAAAGTCCCTTGAAGAGGTTCAGCAAAAGCTTGCAGAGCTTGGGTTAGGCTTAAGACCTAGTGAAGATTAGTATAGGTTTAAAGGAGGGGAAGACATGGCAGTTCAGCGTAAATTAGGTCGTCCGACAGATCACAGAATTTCTATGTTAAGAAATTTAGTGACAAGTCTTTTAAGAGAAGGTCGAATACAAACTACTGATACAAGAGCCAAAGAAACACGCAGGTTAGTTGAAAAGATGATCACTTTGGCAAAAAGAGGCGACCTGCATGCCAGAAGACAAGTTTTGGCTTTTGTGTTTGATGAAACAGTTGTTAAAAACTTGTTTGATGAAGTTGCACCAAAGTATAAAGACAGAAATGGCGGTTATACAAGAGTTATGAAACTAGGACCTCGAAGAGGGGACGCCGCAGAAATGGTTATTATTGAATTAGTATAGATTCTAGGGATTAAGTTAATTACTTAGTCCCTTTAGTTTTAGTGTTTTGCAACATAAAACAAGCATAAAACATTATATTGGTAATATTCATACTTAAGCGATATAATATAACTGAATTAAGATGTTCCCCGCCTCTATAGGCGGCTGGGGCATTTAACGAATACTATATACGAAGTTGTGAGGTTTTATAATGGAAAACATGATTGAGATAGCTAATCTGGTTTATGAATATACAGGCGAAGGTAAAGAAAGTATTAAAGCAGTAGATGAAGTGTCATTAAAGGTGAAAAAAGGCGAATTTGTTGTTATTATTGGACATAATGGATCAGGGAAATCTACCTTAGCTAAGCATATTAACGCTTTACTGCTTCCATCGGGTGGAAAAGTTTATGTGATGGGAATGGATACATCAGAAGAGTCCTATACCTGGCAAATCAGGCAAACTGCAGGCATGGTATTCCAAAATCCGGATAATCAAATAGTAGCAACAATAGTTGAAGAAGATGTGGCTTTTGGACCAGAGAACTTAGGAATTGAGCCTAAGGAAATAAAAATAAGGGTAGAAGAATCATTGAGAGTTGTGGATATGTTGGAATTCAAAAAAAAGGGTCCACACCTTCTTTCAGGTGGTCAAAAACAGAGAGTTGCCATTGCTGGAGTTATTGCAATGAAACCTGCTTGTATCATATTCGATGAACCTACTGCGATGCTAGATCCTTCTGGAAGAAAAGAAGTAATTGAAACTATAAAAAGATTAAATAAAGAAGAGGGAATAACCATTGTTCACATAACTCACTTTATGGATGAGGCTGTTGAAGCAGATCGTGTATTAGTTATGGAAGAGGGTAAAATAGCATTGGAAGGTACACCACGAGAAGTTTTTGGACAAGTGAGCACCTTAAAAAAATATGGTTTAGATGTCCCACAAGTTACTGAACTGGCATTTCAATTAAACGAGGCTGGTTTAACTATACCAAAGGATATACTAACAGTCGATGAGATGGTGAGGTATCTATGTCAATTATAGTAGAAAATTTAACCCATATATACAACCCTAGGAGTCCTTTTGAAACCACTGCATTAAAAGATATTTCCTTATCTATAGAGCAAGGAGAGTTTATAGGGCTTATAGGACATACGGGATCAGGTAAATCTACCCTGATCCAGCACTTAAATGGTCTGCTCAAGGCATCATCAGGGAGAATAATAATTAATGGCTTGGATATTACGCAAAAGGATGTGAAAATGAAAGCAATCAGACAAAAAGTCGGACTAGTTTTTCAGTATCCTGAACATCAACTTTTTGAGGAGACTACATATAAAGATGTGGCATTTGGACCTAAAAATCTTGGCTTATCAGAATCGGAGGTTGAAGCTAGGGTTAAGGAAGCCATAGAATGGGTTGGACTTAATTTTGAAGATTTAAAGGATCGTTCACCATTTGAACTGAGTGGTGGACAAAGAAGAAGGGTAGCAATCGCAGGAGTGGTTGCCATGAAGCCGGAGGTATTAATTCTTGATGAGCCTACGGCCGGATTAGAC
>JAGXRU010000139.1 GCA_018335765.1 Alkaliphilus sp. | reverse complement strand
ACAGAAATAAAATATTTATATAAAAATTTATTAATATATTGACTTTGATAAATATTTTGAATAGAATATGTATTATATTTGTATTATATTACAGACTAAACAATAGGTGGTTAATATAATGAATCAAAAAGAGGGAAATAATATGATTAATCAAATAGAAAACAGTATAAAAGTTCATGTTTATTTTAGCTATTTTAACTGGGGCTTCTTTTTTAGCGCTGGTTATTTTGCTTACAATAAAACTGAATTTATGCTCTTTCTAAGAAAACATCTTAAATTCCCTTTAGTGTATGCATATAGAAATATATGATAATTGCACCGTTTATAAAAGGAGACTCTTAGAAAGAGTCTCCTTTTATTTTGCAGAAAGCATGTTAGATTTCAAAGCCCTGGCCAGGGAAACTACTTAACTGAATAAGTTAAATCAAGAATTGATCAAAAAAGAGTATGGAGCAAACAATATATGTAAGAAGATTATGAAAAAGTCAGAAAAAATAAATTAGAGGAGATGGATATTTAATGAGAAATATTAATAAAGATGGTCAAACTGTAAGCATTAACAGAAATTTGAAAAAAATGAATACTGATAGCAACAATGGAGCTATTGACCATTTTATACCATATAATATAGTGCTTATTGGGTTTATGGGTTCAGGGAAATCTTCTGTAGGGAAGCAACTCTCAATTTTTCTAAATAGAAATTGGATAGACGTTGATACAAAAATCGAAGCAGAAGCAGGCACGACCATTAGTGAAATTTTCGAGGAAAAGGGAGAGAAGCATTTCAGAAGCATGGAAAAACAAGCTGTCAGAGAAGTAAGTAATTACAGCAATAGCATTATTTCTTGTGGAGGAGGCGTTGTACTTGACATGGAAAATGTTATTGCTCTTAAAAACAAAGGCAAAATAATCCTTCTCGAAGCATCTGCCGATACAATTTACCAAAGGGTTAAAGAAGATGAAAACTTACCTATTCTTAAAGGAAACAAGACAATACTCTATATTAGAAAGCTAATGAAAGAAAGAGAGAGCTTATATAAAACAGCCGCAGATATGATAATCAATACTACAGACAAGAGCATTGAAGATATTTGTGATGAACTAATTTTTGAACTAATGAAGGAAAAGGAAATCGCAAAAAGTTAAAAGTAGTTTTAGGTTAGAAAGTATAGATTAAACTTGATGGCTACTACCTAATGTTTTTAAGCTGGGGGGAATTAGAATGAATATGGAAATCAAAGTGGTTGAGGTAAGGGGTAAAAAAATTGGAGGAGAAAGACCGCAAATTTGTGTTCCCATGGTGGGGAAAACAAAAGAGCAACTAATTTCAGAGGCGGAAATCATAGCAAATATCAAGCCGGATTTAATTGAATGGAGAGTTGACTATTATGACCTTGTAGATAGCATACCTGATGTATTAGAATCATTGAGTGCTTTGCGGGAAATCCTTACAGGCTATCCAATAATATTTACTTGTAGAATTGATAAAGAGGGAGGATATAGAAAGATTGCTCAAGCCCACCGACTTGAACTTATAAAAACAGTAATTAAAACTAAGAAGATAGATATTATAGATTTTGAGCTCATTAATGACAAAGAAGAAATTCGAGAAATACTAGAGGTTGCAAAGGCGAATGGTATTTATGCAATTATTTCAAATCATGATTTCAAAGAAACACCATCTATAGAAAGCATAATTGAAACCTTGATAAAAGAACAAGAGCTTGGAGCAGATATAGCTAAAATTGCTGTAATGCCAAATAACATGGAAGATGTCCTAAATTTATTATATGCTACAAATACTTTTATCGAAAAACACGCAAAAGTGCCGGTTATTGCAATGTCTATGTCTACAAAAGGACTGATCAGCCGGATAGCAGGAGGCTTTTTTGGATCATCTGTAACCTTCGGTTTGGCAAAAGAGGCATCAGCCCCAGGACAAATAGCAACCCCAGAGCTTAAAGCGGTTCTTGATATATTGCAAAAAAATATGAAGTAGTGAAACCAAGAAAAGTGCTATTAATAACATTTAAATCACATTTAAATCACATAAAAGACAGCTGCCTATTAGCTGTTTTTTTATATTCTTAAAAAACCTCCTAGGAAAATAATTATTGACAATGAACAAATATTTGGAATATAATCTTATTAAATAAAACTCTATACCATCTAATGGAACTTGGGAGGAATAAGTAAATGAAAAAATCGTTTTCCTTAGCACATCTAACTGTGTTAGGATGTGCACCACCAGAAATGATTTACATTGCAAGTATGGCAGGGTATGATTATGTTAGCATACGACCTATATTTATGGGATTGCCAGGAGAGTCAAATTATGATTTAGCAGTAAACAAAGAGATGATGAAGCAAACCAAAAGAGCACTTACTGATACCGGTATTAAACTGCTAGATATCGAACTGGCAAGAATCTACGAGGGACTTGACCCAAAAAGATACCTACCGGCAATGGAGGTGGCTGCAGAATTAGGTGGAAAGCATGTTTTAAGCAGTATTTGGACAGATGATCGGAATTTTTATATGGAAAAGTTCGGTGAGCTTTGTGATTTAGCCAAACCATTTGGATTGACTGTGGATTTAGAATTTGTACCTATTGCGTGTGTTTCTGATCTCGCTAAAACTGTGGAAGTTCTTCGTACTGTCAATCGTGATAATGCGGGAATTATGATTGATACTCATCATTTTCATCGCTCAAGAGACAAAGTAGAGGATCTGAAAACGTTGCCCGCAGAATGGTTTCACTTTGCACATATTTGTGATGCCCCGGAGGAAATCCCAACTGAAAAAGCTGAAATGACACGTATCCTTCGTGAGGCACGCTCTTATCTTGGAGAGGGTGGCATAGATGTGGCGAGCATTATTAATAGCATTCCTGAGATACCATATTCCATTGAGCTGCCAAACTTAGAAAAAGTCAAGGAATTTGGCTACGCAGAGCATGCCCGACGTTGTCTGCAAACAGCTAAGGCTTATATAGACTCAAACCCACGGGCACTCTAATTCTAAAGATATGATTGCATAGATAGAGGAGGGTAAAAATGATTGACGGTAAAACAACAGTAAAATGGCCTCAAAGTATAATTGTAAGTGAGGTTGGGCCAAGAGATGGATTACAAAATGAAAAATTTTTTCTGACCATTGATCAAAAAGTTGAACTGATAGAGCAGATTGCCTTAACAGGTGCGAAGATTATAGAAGTGGGATCCTTTGTTCATCCTAAAGCGATTCCTCAAATGGCTGATACTGATGAGGTTGTCAGAAAAATTAAACGCATAGACGGAGTAGAGTACAGAGCATTGGTTTTAAATCTAAAGGGTTTACAAAGAGCTGAGGCGGCGGGTCTTAAAAAAGCAAAAATTACAGTCTCAGCCAGTCGTGCACATTCTCTGAGCAATGCAAACAAAACACCCGAGGAGGCTGTCAGAGGCCTTGCTGAATGTGCTGAATATGCCGCTAAGCATGGAATGACCCTGTCGGGTGCAATAGCAACAGCCTTTGGGTGTTCTTTGCAAGGAAGGGTATCTTTAGAAGAAGTGCTTTCAGTTATATCTTGTTTTCAAGAGATAGGAGTAAATGAACTTTCCTTATCGGACACCACAGGTATGGCGAATCCCAAGCAGGTTTATGAATATAGCCTGAGTGTGAAGGAACGATTCCCCAAAATAACTTGGAATCTACACTTTCACAATACAAGGGGAATGGGTCTTGCCAATGTAATGGCAGGTATGTTAGCTGGCATTGAAAGATTTGATTCTTGTTTCGCTGGACTTGGGGGTTGCCCATTTGCTCCCGGTGCATCGGGCAATATAGCCACAGAGGACGTAATACACATGTGCCATGAGATGGGAATAAAAACCGGGTATGATTTAGATGCAGTAATAGAGGTAGGAAGATCTGTACAGCGCATGATAGGTCATGAAGCTTCAAGTGCAGTTCTTAAAGCCGGAAAAAGTAGTGATATAGTTAAAACTGATTGCGGAAACACAAACAAATAAAGAGTATTTTAATAAAAAGTTTAAGGAGGCAGGCAATATGGCTAAAGAATTAACCCTGGAACAACAGCAGGAGTTGGAAATAGCTTTTGAAAAGGCACAAAAGGCACTTGCCATCATTGAGACTTATGATCAAGAAAAGGTAGATCGACTAAGTCAAGCTGTAGCATGGGCAGTATCAAACAAAAAAACCTTTCTTAAGTTAGTGGATATGGGTATTGAAGAAAGTGGATTAGGAGATCCGGTTAGCAGACAGGGAAAGCGATTCAAAATAAGAGGGGTACTTAGAGATGCACTCCGCCAAAAAAGTGTGGGAATTATCGAAGAAATCCCTGAAAAAGGTATTGTTAAATATGCAAAGCCTGTAGGAATTATTGGTTCGGTGGTTCCAACTACAAACCCGGATTTAACTCCTGCTGGAACAGCTATATATGCTATTAAGGCGAGGGATGTTGTAATATTTTCACCCCACCCGCGTTCTAAAAAAACGACCTTTGAGACAGTAAGGCTCATGAGAGAGGCACTTGAAAAAGAAGGTGCACCAGCAGATATACTTCAATGCCTTACAAATGTGAATGTAACCATGACACAAGCGCTTATGGCCAAAGCTGATCTGGTATTGGCAACAGGGGGTCCGGCTATGGTGGAAGCAGCTTATAGCTCAGGTACACCTGCCTATGGGGTTGGTGCAGGAAACTCCACGATGATCATTGACGAGACTGCCAATATTTCGGAAGCAGCTCACAACACCATGCTTAGCAAGACTTCTGATTTTGGTTCTGGGTGTTCTGCAGATGGTAATCTTATAATTGAAGAAAGCATATTTGATAAGATGCTAGAGCAGTTGGTAAAAGAAGGCGGTTATTTAGCAAATGATGAAGAAAAAGCAAAATTAAAGGCGGTTATGTGGGACGAAGAAGGGCATAGATTAGCAAAAACGGTAGCCATAGCTCCACAAAAATTGGCTGAGATTGCAGGGTTTGACATTCCAAAAGATAGGAAATTCATTATTGTTAATGGCGATGCCATAGGCAAGGAACATTTTTTCTCCAGCGAAAAATTAACTACACTATTGGCGGTTTATAAATACAAAGGCTTTGACAAGGCATTGGAAATGATGCAGGGTATATATAATGTGAAAGGCAAGGGTCACTCTTGTGGAATATATTCCTTTAACGATGATCATATCCACAGACTGGCATTAGTGGCACCTGTAAGCAGAATCATGGTTCGCCAGCCTCAATCTAAAGCTAATGCGGGAGCATTTAACAATGGGATGCCTATGACCTCAAGCTTAGGTTGCGGAACATGGGGCGGAAATATCGTTTCTGAGAATGTTAACCTTAAGCATTACATGAATACCACATGGGTTTCTCGACCTATTCCAGAAGACAAACCATCTGATCAAGAGCTTTTCGGAGATTTTTACGATCCTGAGATGGAGAAATAGTAGACGGTTTAAAATATACTGAAAATTATGGATAATCGATTGACAAGGAAAAAGAATACTGATAAACTAAAGTAAAATTAAATTCCAATACAAAGAACCAAGTTCCGATAGATGGAACTATGAATTCAAATAATAAACAAAAGATTTTACTCAAAATTTGATTTTCTAGAAATGATATTGAACTTGAAAGGAGTATCAAAATTTGAAAAAGTTAATTTCACACCAATTGGTAGATTACCTTGAAAGACGAGGTATAAAGGACGTTTTCGGACTTTGTGGCCATACAGTGATAGCCATGTTGGATCCATTGAAAGATTCTAAATTAAGGTTTGTCTCTGTAAGACATGAACAAGTGGCTGCTCATGCCGCTGACGGATATGCAAGAGTAACAAAGAAAGCCAGTGTGGTATTATGCCACCTTGGACCAGGACTGACTAATGCGGTTACAGGAGTTGCCAACGCTTCCTTAGATTCAGTGCCAATGGTTGTTATTGCCGGAGATGTTCCGAGTTATTATTATGGAAAGCATCCACATCAGGAAGTGAATATGCACTGTGATGGATCGCAATATGATATATACAAGCCATTTGTTAAGAGGGCCTGGAGAATTGATAGTCCTGAATTATTTCCTGAAATTCTTGACAAGGCATTCAGACTCGCTGAATCAGGAAGGCCAGGACCTGTATTGATTTCAGTGCCAATGGATATGTTCTCAAGAGAAATAGACACCGCTTACTTCGAAAGAACTTATCATGACTCAAGCACAACGGTAAAACCGGCTTTACCTAAAGAAACTGCAATGGAAATCGCTAAAATGCTTATAGAAGCTAAAAAACCAGTTATCCATGCAGGAGGACAGCTTATCACTTCTCAAGCATCCGAAGAGCTGACAGCATTAGTAGACTTTCTGGATATTCCGGTAACCAGAACTCTTATGGGTCAAGGTGCTATTTCAGACAAACATCCTTTGCACGTGGGGATGACAGGGTTTTGGGGAACTAAGTATGTGAATGAAACTTCAGCTGGTGCGGATGTAATCCTAGGGGTAGGCACAAGATTTGCTGAAGCTGACAGTAGCTCTTGGTATGAGAATGTGACTTTCGCTTCTAAAACTAAAATAATTCAAATAGATATAGATCCTATAGAAATCGGCAGAAATTTCCCGGTAGTCATAGGGGCGGTAGCAGATCCAAAACATGCATTAAAAACTATACTTGAAGCGGCTAAAGAACTAAAGCCCGAAGGGATTGACAGACCGCAGCTTAGAAAAGAGATTGAAGAATATAAAAAAGCATTCAAAGCTTCGAACAAAGAGATTTCTGAAGATAATAGATTCCCAATGACACCACAAAGAATATTAAAAGACGTAAGAGAAGTGTTTCCTGAGGATGGGATAATAGTTACAGATGTGGGTTGGAATAAGAATGGAATGGGTCAGCAATTTGATATCACCCTACCAGGAACAATCCTTCATCCGGGTGGACTTGCCACCATGGGATTTGGACCAGCGGCAATTCTAGGAACAAAATTAGCAGCTCCGGATAAAAAAGTAATAACCTTAGTAGGAGACGGAGGATTTGGAGCAAATCCAACTGTTATGGCAACAGCTGTAGAACAAAACATACCGGTGGTATGGGTAGTAATGAACAACTCTGCTTTTGGTACGATCGCAGGACTTGAGGCGGCTCACTATAACCACACATTTGGCACAGTATTTAAGAAGCCGGATGGATCGTCCTATAACCCTAATTGGGCCGAGGTTGCCAAGGCTTATGGCATCAAGAGCAAGAAAATAACCTCTGCTGATGAATTTAAAGGTGCATTCCAGGAAGCCTTAGATTCCAACGAACCTTATTTGCTGGATGTACCGATGGAAAATATCCCAGTTCCAACAGATGGAATTTGGAATATAAATGACATATATACTCCAAAAGAAAATGTTTTTGAAGGCAAATTAATGTATGGCGAAGCTTCAAAATCCAAGCATGTGACAACAAAATAAAAATAGGAGAGTGAAAAAAATGGCTCATCATATTACAGGAAAAGCAAAATTAGTTGGTTTGTTGGGTTATCCAATATCACACAGTCTTTCCCCTCAAATGCACAACACAGCGTTTTCTCATCTGGGACTGCCGTATGCATACCTTACCTTTGATACCAAGGAAGACAATCTGGAAGATGTTCTAAAGGCAATGCGCGTATTGAATGTAGCAGGCTTTAACGTCACCATGCCTAACAAGACAAATGTAATACCTCTATTGGATGAAATTGCTCCTGAAGCTCAATGGATAGGCGCAGTAAATACTGTCATAAATGACAATGGAAGACTGATAGGGCATAACACAGATGGAAAAGGGTATGTACAAGCCCTAAGAGAAGAAGGAATAGATTTTGAAGGCAAGAAGTTCGTAGTGGTTGGTGCCGGTGGTGGAGCAAAGGCTGTTGCCATCCAATTAGCCGCTGACGGTGCTGGGGAAATCGTTATATTGAACCGACACTTAGAGGGTGCAGAAATAATTTCAAATGTTATTAAGGACAAAATACCCACATGTAAGGCATCTGCATTAGAATTTAATGCAGA
>JAGXRU010000138.1 GCA_018335765.1 Alkaliphilus sp. | reverse complement strand
TAGGAAACATTTTTTTGAGTTTTCTATGGGAACTTATTCCTACCTCGAAAAATTTATCGTAAACCGGTGTCTCATTTTGGTTGATTAATATGCCGTTATTTGTCAGAGCATGAAAACAATTTTGATAGAAGCTGGTGGTAAATAATCCTTCGCCAGGTCCTATCGGGTCCGTTGAGTCTATAAGAATCAAATCATAAATATTCTTTTTCCCCTCAATAAACTTTATTCCGTCTTCGTATAATACTGTAACTTTTGGATTATCAAGCTCACATGAAGTAATCGGAAAATATATTCTTGCAGCATCAACTACTAACTTATCAATCTCAACCATATCCACATGTGAAATTGAGGAATACTTCATTAATTCTCTGACAGTACCTCCATCACCACCACCGATTACCAATACTTGCTTAATTTCAGGATTAACTGCCATAGCAGTATGAACAATCATGTCATGATAAATAAATTCATCCTTTTCTGTAAGCATTACCAATCCATCCAGCGTCATTAGCTTACCATATTCATAAGTATCTAATATATCAAGCTGTTGGAACTCGCTGGAATCAGAAAACAGATGTTCTTTTACTTTAAGTGAGAACCTTACATTGTCCGTATGATTTTCTGTATACCATAAATCCATTAAAAATACCTCCTTGTCATAGAATACTAGTAATTAGCATTCCACCATTTTTATGTAATTATTAAATGTATTAACATATATAAATATAATCAAAATGGAAAAAAAGTCAATAGTTTTTATTAAAATCAAGCAGATTGAATGAATGATAACCTTGTAATTGGAAAAAATATACTATCAAAAATAATTAAAGGAAGGTGCTCGTTTGTTAATTATTTTATATATTGTTATTGTGCTTTTGCTTATTTACGGATTGCTTTTTCTAATACCTATAAAAATTAAAGTTATTATCAACGGGTTAGATTCTGATGATGAAATCTTGGTATTATTTTCAACCATCCTTGATTTAGTGCAATACAAGCTATGCATACCTTATCTTAAAGTCCTTGATGGAAGTGTTGAATTTTCAAGGCTAATAACAGAAGCTAAATTTGTTAAGGAAAATAAAAATCCGAACATAAAAGACAGCGAAGAATCTGACATTTTTGAGAAATTCAAAAAACGGCTGCAGAAAATAGAGGATTTTTCTAAATACATAGCTTTGTTAAGACCCATGATATATTCCCTATTACAAAAACTTCACATAAAAAATTTCAGGTGGACTACAGAAATAGGAAATTCGGATGCCGCTGTCACTGGAATTTTAACAGGAATGCTTTGGATGATAAAAGGGCAATTTTTTTCTTTCATTAAAGAAATTTTTAGAATTGAAGACGTCTTCATAAATATTAAGCCTTATTTTAACAAGCTAATTTTCAAAACTGAACTGTCTTGTATAATAAGCATTAAGATAGGTCATATTATTAATGTAGGAATCAAGATAGCCTATATATTAATATTAAAAGGTGGTGAATTGCGTGGCCAATCATCCAATAGAAGCTTTAATGAAGACAACAATGGAAAGTCTAAAGGATATGGTTGATGTAAATACAATTGTAGGAGATCCTGTGGAAACTCCAGACGGAACAATAATTATTCCCATATCCAGAGTGTGTTTTGGCTTTGCTTCCGGTGGCGGGGAGTATACTGTTACTAAAAGCAAAGAGAAGGATTACGAAAACAATACCCAAGGATCCATGCCATTTGCTGGCGGAACTGGAGCTGGGGTCTCGGTACAGCCAGTAGCATTTATGGTAGTAGGGAACGGACAAATGAAATTACTGACTGTTGATCAGAATGCTAACATGCTAGATTCCTTGATTAATTTTACCCCTAAGCTGATGGATAAAATTCAGGCATTTACAGATAAGAAAAAGGACAATAATACCAATTTCAATAGTGAAGGAAGGAGATCAAATAATGACTAAGGAGCGTTCATACGTTCCTTTTTTATCTTATAGGAAAGTTCTACTTTGATACGAAATATTGCTTAAATTAGTATTTTCAGATTACATATTGAAAATACTAATTTAAGCAAACCTAGTAAATGGAGTGATGACAAAATGAAAAAAATGAAATTGAAATGTAGCGTAATAGTATTTATAACCTTGCTATTACTAACACCCATTCATATAGCCTATGCCACACCTTTTGAAATATCTGCTAACAGTGCTATTGTAATGGATGCTACCACCGGTAGGATTCTTTACGAAAAAAACATCCATGCCAGAAAGCCCATGGCCAGTACTACAAAAATCATGACAGCTCTTGTGGCACTGGAAAAAACAAACCTTGAGGATGTTGTCAAAGTTTCACGAAATGCTGTTGGAGTAGAGGGATCATCTATATATTTAACATACGATGAAAGAATAACAATGAAGGATTTGTTATATGGACTGATGTTAAGGTCTGGAAATGATTCTGCTGCCGCCATAGCAATTGAAATTGGAGGGTCGATAGATGGTTTTTCTAAATTAATGAATAAGAAGGCTCGGGAAATAGGTGCGATAAATACAAATTTCACAAACCCCCATGGATTACACAATGAAAATCATTACACTACTGCCTATGATCTCGCACTGATTACTAGGGAGGCTCTAAAAAAAGATGCTTTCAAAGAGATTGTTAGAACTAAGCTCTGGGTAGCAGAAAGAGAAAATTTTAAATATTTCTATAATAAGAATAAGACACTTGTGGAACTACATGGCGGAGATGGAGTAAAAATAGGTTTTACCACGTCTGCGGGAAGATGTTTAGTAACATCGGCAACAAGAGATGGAATGCAACTAATTTCCGTAGTATTAAATGCACCAAATTGGTTTCAGGATTCGTATCTCCTCTTAAATAATATTTTCGAAGAATATAAGCCTTATAATGTATTTCAAAAAGATCAGGTACTAAAAAATGTAAGCGTTGTAAATGGACAAAAAACAGAGACTGGTATAATTTCTTATGAGAATGCAACTATTCCGGTAAAAGCAGAAGAGCTTGATAAAATAATAACAGTGCTTGAAGTAAAGGAAAAATATACAGCTCCTTTAAAAAGAGGTGACAAGCTTGGCAGGGCTAAAATCTTTGTTGATAATCAATTAATATACAGCTTATATTTATATTGCAGGGAAGATATTTACCAAAAAACTGTAAAGGATAAGGTGATAAATTTTTTCAAAAATAGAAAATGATCAAGGCTTTCCTGCTATATAAAAAAACATATGGACAGGATCAGTTGTGTATCCAATTACTTTCCTTTTGAATACCCTATTATATCTAGGGTATTTTTATTGCTTACAAAGGGGAGAGAATATATTTATGGACTATATAACGAACTGTATAGATGCTGGCAGTGATTATTGTCCTTGTTATTTAGCTGAAACTGATGATTGCCTTACCTGCACACACTTGCAAAACAGGGGTTTTTGTGATTGTTCATGGAGTGGAGTATGTATATACCAAGAGTATGTATGGTGCGGAAACAAGAAGAAAAATTTTCGTCAAGAAGTAGAAGGAAGCATAGTAGAAAAAAAGCTTATAGGAGAAAAAGGTGTGCTTTTGAAAATAAAGGTATCAAAAACCTTGGCTAGACAATTAAAGAATCCCGGTTCTTTTGTTTTTATAAGAAATCCAAACAAACCACCAAGTTTCAATGTGCCTATGTCTATCATGTACACAGATGAATTCAGTGGAGAAATAATGGTCGCTATTCAGGTTTTAGGTATAAAAACCAAAACTTTGGCTGATTTAAAAGAAAAAGTAATAGTTAAAGGACCATTTTGGAATGGTATTTTAGGACTTAAACATCTGAAGAACAGCATCGAAGAAAATGTCTTGGTGGTAGCTAGAGGAATTGCTTTAGCACCCACCAATTTAGTTGTGCAATATTTGTTATCTAAGAAGAACAAGGTTACCTTTGTAGTTGATCCAGGAAAAGTTGGAGAAATCTTTATAAAAGATTATTTGAATCATTTGAACCT
>JAGXRU010000137.1 GCA_018335765.1 Alkaliphilus sp. | reverse complement strand
GGAGGGTATAGGAGAAAAATTGACTCCTATTCGTAGTCTGGAAAATAGTTGGGTGGTTTTATCTAAACCTAATTTATGCGTTTCTACAGCTGAGGTATATAAAAATTTAGATTTGGAAAATATTATAAGACATCCTGAGATGAAAATTCTTCTTGATGCCATGAAGAAGAACGACATCATAACTGTAACTCAAAATCTTTGCAATGTTTTGGAAACTGTAACAGAAAAAATGCATCCCATAATCAGAGATGTTAAGCGGAAAATGCTGGAATATAATGCGTTGGGGAGTCTTATGAGTGGCAGTGGGCCAACAGTTTTCGGACTATTTAAGGATTATCACAAAGCCAAGAATGCCTATGAAAATTTAAGCAAGGTATACAAACAGACCTATGTTGTTAAAACCTATAAGGGGGATGATTTTAATGACCATTAATGGAGTAAACGGATTTAAGCTTCAAAACTATCAACCGCTACGGGACGTGGTTTTCGAACATCTTAGAAATTCCATATTAAATGGCGAGCTAAAACCTTTGGAAAGGCTTATGGAGGTACAGCTGGCTGAACAGCTGGGTGTCAGTAGAACCCCGGTTAGAGAAGCCATACGCAAGCTGGAACTAGAGGGATTGGTGATTATGGTTGCCCGTAAGGGGGCTTATGTGGCGGATGTTTCTGTTAAGGACATACTTGATGTGCTGGAGGTGAGGTGTGTGCTGGAAGGGCTGGCAGCATCCTTGGCTGCGGAAAGAATGACCGAGGAGGAATTGGAGAAATTAGAGCTTATATCTTATAATTTTAAACGGCATGTGGAAAATAATGATACAGAGGGAATGATTGAAAAGGATATGCAGTTTCATGACCAAATTATTCAAGCTACCAGAAACCCAAAACTAATTCAAATAGCCCAGAGTCTTAAAGAGCAGGTTCAACGTTTTAGGATCACATATTTTTCAGAATATAGCAATACCAAGGAATTATTAATGGAGCATCAGGCAATTCTAGAAGCTATTGCCAACAGAGATGCTGCCATGGCACAAAAAGTAGCCCAACAGCATATTGATATGTTGGAACAAACCATAGTAAAAATAGCTGATGAGGGATAGGGTATAAAAGGAGGGTGGAAATGTTAAAAGCAGTGATTTTGGCAGGGCATGAACCGCAAATCGGAGACGAAGCTTTGGATCAGCTACAAGAAAAATCAACCTGCATGATTGGCGAAAAAATGATGATTGAATATGTGGTGGATGCTCTGTTAAAATCAACTTGTGTAGATCATATAGCAGTGATTGGAGATAGGACAAGGCTTCATCTCTTAGAAAGCATAGAGCATGTTGAGGTAATTCAAAGCACAAATAATTTAGCGGACAATGTAGTGTTGGGAATAAATAGATTTAAAGGGGAAAATGTGCTGGTCTCTACCAGCGACATTCCAATGCTCACAGAGCAAGCAGTCAGAGATTTCGTATTGAAGGGGCAGTCACTAAAGGCTGATCTGTGTTATTCTATAATCAACAAGCAAAAAATGCAGGAAAAGTATCCGGAGAACCTCAAAACCTATGTAAAGCTAAAGGAAGGTCGGTTTACGGGAGGAAATCTATTTCTGCTAAATAGTAAAAAGATTGATAATTTCTTAGAAATAGGTAAAAAAATGCTTCTTTATAGGAAGAAGCCTTGGAAGATGGTAAAGATACTGGGAATATTTTTCTTAGTGAAGTTGATTCTAGGGCGATTATCCATCTTAGACGTTGAAAAAAGGGTGGCATCTATGATGGGTATAAGGGGTAAGGCAGTAATTTGTGATTATCCAGAGGTAGGCAATGATGTAGATAAACCAGCGGATTTGGCACTGGCAATAAAATACATGACGTGAAGAACAAACAAACCGGTAATAAAGAAAACTTAGTTCAGGTGGAGTAAAAACTCCATCTGAACTAAGTTTTCTTATGCTTCTGCGTCCGTAGCGGAGAATTTATTCTCCGTGAATTCATTCAACCTTTCAACCAACAACAGAGCGACTAAGCAATCTTAAATTATGTATATACTGCCTCAAATATGCGAACATTATATTTAAGCAATTTGTAACGAGAAGGTGATATGGTTGTTGTCTGAATGGATGAGAATTCTATTTCGAGAGATTAAAGATTATTATGACTTGTATGCTATGGTGCTTCTGATTTCAATTGGTCTATTCAGCTTGTTTGTGGAATCTAAGTCCTTAGAGAGAAAAAAGCTCAAGAAGGAAATCAAACTATGTAGATTTTTCGGCGCAGTCTATGTAATTGGAGGAGTTGGCTTATTTGTGATTGTAAGGTTGTTTGGATAGCCAGTAGGGAGAAGTTGTATGCGAAAGGTGTGGACGCCCCTGCCCACCCAATATTTTGATCAAAACTACCAACAAATGTCTTTTTAATCGGGAGGTTTCAAACAATGGGTTTTATAGATGATCTATTCCAAAAAAAAGAAGATGAACGATATAAAATCCCTGTAGAAAAGGATTTTAAAAAGAATTTTGATGCGATAAAAGAAATACTGACGAATTGTGACGATATAATATATAGGGATTTCAACGTTGGACAGGACCAAAAAATGAGATTTGCCATCATATATGCTGAGGGTTTAGCTGATAAAAACCTGATCAATGAACATATACTACAAAATCTCATGATACTATCCCGAATGGCAAATATGAACATAGAAACCTTAAAACAAAAGATCTATGAGGTAATAAAGGATGGAACTGTTGCGGTTACAGATCTTAGGGAAATAGAAGATGTGAATGTGGCAGTGGATGTGATATTGTCCGGTGAAACGATTCTCATTCTTGATAAATGGGATAAGGTGCTGATGATTGCTACTAGAGGCTGGCCGATGAGGAGCGTATCAGAGCCTAGTACCGAAACCGTCATCAGAGGTCCCTCTGAAGGCTTCACAGAAACCTTAAGAGTAAATACTGCCTTGGTGAGAAGAAGGATCAGAGATCCAAGACTTAAAATAAAACAGTTTCAAATAGGAAGAAGATCAAAAACAGATGTAGCTGTGTTGTTTATCGATGAAATTGCGAATAATAATGTGCTCAGGATGGTAAAGGAAAGACTGGATAAAATAGATATAGACGCTATATTGGAAAGTGGTTATGTGGAACAGCTCATCGAGGACAATTGGCGATCACCCTTTCCCCAGATTCAGAATACTCAAAGACCAGATGCAGTGGCAGCGGCATTATATGAGGGCAGGATAGGTATTATCGTAGACAATACGCCCTTCGCCTTACTGGTACCCTCTACAGTTGTGTCATTGCTCCAGTCACCGGAGGATTATTACGAGCGTTTTTTTATTTCATCGGCAGTGAGGGTTTTGAGATTTATTGCCATGGCACTTGCTCTGACCTTCCCCTCACTTTATATAGCCACTACCTCCTTTCATCCGGGTATGCTGCCAACAGATTTAGCCCTATATGTAGCAGGTACCCGAATGAAGGTGCCATTTCCAGCCTTTATAGAAGCTTTTTTGATGGAGGCAGCGCTTGAACTCCTTAGAGAAGCAGGGATACGTCTGCCGGTACCGATAGGATCAACAATTGGCATTGTGGGAGGCCTTGTTTTAGGGCAAGCTGCAGTGCAGGCAGGCATTGTAAGTCCTCTGATGGTTATTGTAGTAGCCTTGACAGCCATGGCTACCTATGCTGCTCCAAGCTATAGCCTTGCTGCCTCCTTTAGGCTTCTGAGGTTTATCTTGATGGCATTGGCAGCTTTTTTGGGATTATATGGAATAATAATTGGTCTGTTTGTACTGCTATTTCATATGTGTACCTTGAAGAGTTTTGGAGTTCCTTATTTAAGCCCATTTGCCGCAGCGGAAATGACACTGGGGGATTTTAAAGATGTATTTCTTAGGGTACCTCTGCACATGATGAGGAAGAGACCATCTTATTTACATAGAAGCGACAATGACAGATTAAGCAAGAAGACGGCTGATATATTTAGCTGGGAGGGTGATAGAAATGAACAGAAATAATGATCAGATTTCCAGCGCCCAACTGGCTTTTACCCTTGCTATTACCATGATAGGAATAGGAATACTTTCCATGCCGAGGACATTGGTGGAGAAGGTGGGACCAGATGCACTGTTTGTTGTATTAGGGGGAATAGTGATTGTGGTTGTATTAGCTTTTATAATCTCGAAACTGGTCACAAAGTTTCCAAAGGAAGGCATAGTTGAATTTGGAAATACACTGCTGGGTAAATTCTTAGGCACTGTCATGGCATTGGGGTTGTTTGCGCACTTTATTTTTTTTACAGCCATAGAGGTCAGAATGTTTGGGGAGATCATTAAGACCTATTTGCTCTTGCATACTCCTTTGGAGGTCTTAATGATCAGCTATCTGTTGACAGTGGTTGTTGTGGTCAGAGGAGGCATAGAGCCATTTGCCAGGATGTCACAGATCCTGTTTCCCATAATACTAATCAGTTCTGCAATGGCAATTTTGCCAATGATAGGAGAGCTGGATTTTACCCACTTTTTACCTGTATTTAGAACTCCTGTTTTGGATCTCGTAAAGGCACTTCCGTTGATGATATTTAGCTTTCTGGGATTAGAGCTGATCTTGCTGTTTTCTGCCTTTGTAAAAGACACAAAAAATATAGCGAAAAATGTGATGTTCTCAGCGGGGTTTACGGGTTTGATTTATTTTGTTACTGTCGCTGTGACCATAGCTAGATTTGGATTGGTGGAAACCACTCACATGATCTGGCCGGGATTGGAGATTTACAAAACCATTGACATTCCGGGAGCCTTTATAGAAAACATTCAAATTTATGTTCTGGCTTCATGGATACTTTCCGTACTCATGACCACCGTGGGCGTATACTATGGAGCCAGCTTGACGCTAAGCCGTATCATCAAATCTCCAGAGCAAGGCTTCTTGGCGGTGCTCATGCTTCCTGTCATCTATTATTTAGCTCTAATGCCTGATGGACTGCTACAAACATTAGAATTCATGGATTTGTTCTCCAATTATCTGGGAACGCTATATCTTGTTCTGGTGCCCATAGTACTGTTGGGAATGAGTCTTTTTATAAAGAAGAAAGGGGGAAGCAAAAGTGAATAAGCTCATAGCCATATTGGTAAGTTTATCCATACTAATTACGGGTTGCTGGGATAAGGTGGAGATAAATAAGCGAATATTTGTCATTTCTATGGGAATTGACAAATTTGAGGGACAACAGTTCAAATCAAGAGAAAATGAAATTTTCCCAAATTTTATACCCGACAGATATAAAATCACCTTTACATATCCTAACCTAGCACTCATAGTAGGGGATGGTGCAGGTGAAGCTACACATAAAATTACTTCAACCGGTATAAACATTAATGATATTCAAAAAAATCTGAACACCCATTTAGAAGGTGTGATTAGCTTTGATCATATCAAACTTATTGTACTGGGAGAAGAAATGGCAAAGGATGAAGAGCTTATGAAGGAGGTTTTGGACTTTATTGAGAGAAGTCCTGAGATTGGCAGGAGAATTCATTTGATGGTAGCACCAGGTGAGGCAGCAGATATTTTGAGCACAAAGCTACCTCAGCCCATCCCGCTAGGACTGTATGTAAGGGATTTGATGAACAAGCCCACAAGAGCGGCAAGGTCGGCTGATGCCGACATTGGGTATATTTTGAGAAACCTCCATGAAAGCGATGCGGCAATCGTACCGAGAATAAACAGCTCGAAAAATGAAATAGTGGTGGCTGGAGCGGCTGTAGTAAAAAACTATAAAATGGCAGGATGGCTGGGAGAGATGGAAACTTTATATCTCATGTTTATGCTGGATAAAGTGGACACGGCTACAGGTAATGTGATTGTGGATAAAAGAATATTACCTATCTTAGTATCGGATTCCACAACTAAAATGACGGTCAGTAAAAAAGAGGGAAGAATTCATGTAGCATTTAATATAGAAGCAGAAGGCTCCATTACTCAGCATGGGTTTGCGTTAGTAGGACAGACCTTCGACCCTAAATATATTAGGCGTGTCGAAAAGGATGTAGAGGAAAGACTGGAAAAAAATATCGCAAGAACCTATAAGATCATTCGAGAAAAATTTGGTGCTGATTTGATTCAAGCCGGAGAATATTTGAGAAAGAAGGATCCAAAAGTTTGGGATGAAGTAAAGGATAATTGGGAGGAGTATTTTACTAAGAGTCAGTCGGAAGTAAATGTAAGAATGAAAATAAGACGGGTTGGTGTTACTCGTTAAGCTACAAGAAGAAATTTCCAATAGCTAAAATGATTAATAGAGTTTAATATTCCCCTTGTTTGCTAATACTGTAGGTACATTAGCAAATAGGGGGAATTTTTATGATCGAAAGATCAAAAATAATAAATATGCAAAGGGCGAAACAAAGATATATCATTGGAATCATGCTTATTTTCACTGTTGCCTTAGGTTTTTTTGTTTGGTATGGTGATGAGTATAAAAAACAAGAAAACTATAAGGAAAAGCTCATACGTTTTCATGTTTTGGCAAATAGTGATGCACCCAAGGATCAGGAAATAAAGTTTAAGATAAGGGATCGAATTATAAGGGAAATGAATCCTCTGTTTGAGCAATCTGAAAGCCTTGATAACACAAGGAATATCATTAAAGAGAACCTTGGCAACATTGAAAGGATAACTCGGGAAGAAATAGCCGCAAATGGCGGAAACTACTCTGTAAAGGCAACCTTAAATCATTCGATGTTCCCAGCAATAAGCTATGCAAACACCATCTTGCCGGCAGGGAAGTATGAAGCCCTAAGGGTAGTCGTAGGAAAGGGAGAAGGATCCAACTGGTGGTGTGTATTGTTTCCGCCACTATGCTTTATAGATATTAAGAATGTGGAGATTAGTGATAAAACTAAGAACGAATTAATGAAAGTATTGACAGAGGAAGAATTTAAAAGGATTCAATCTGCAAGTATCGGAGAGGGTATGCCAATCAAGCTGAAGTTTAAGGTGGTTGAAATAATAGAGCAAGCCAGAGCAAATTTTGGAAAAATAGTGGGTTTAAAGTAATAGTGGATTTAAAGTAGATCAAGGGAGGAATTGTTGATGCGTAAAATTACCTTTATTATTTGTATGCTGCTGGTACTTGCTTTCACAGCTTCAGCCCTGTATATTGACAGCTATTATAATAGGGTCTTGGCGCAGGAAACTCTTTATTGGGGTGCCAGTGGTGAAGAGGTAAGAAAGCTGCAGACTACGCTGAGAAAATGGGGATATTATGATGGTCCGGTGGATGGAGTATTCGGAGGAGGAACCTTTACGGCGGTAAAAGAATTTCAAACCAAAAACGGACTGAGTGCC